>CAKUCT010000119.1 GCA_934643765.1 uncultured Oscillospiraceae bacterium | reverse complement strand
GCGCACCCCTTTTCTCGTGAAAAAATACTGATTTTATGTACGTCTTATGCGCTGCGGAATGGTCTTTTCGTGCTATTGCGTACCGTTTCGTACACCGACGTACATCGCGGTTTGGGTCACGGTTTGGGTCAAAACGGATTTTCAAAAATATGGTCAAACTTTTTGACTGCAAAACGCAAGAAAAAGCTCCGAAATCAAGCGATTTCGGAGCTTTTTATGGTGGACAGTACAGGACTCGAACCTGTGACCCCATGCACGTCAAGCATGTGCTCATACCAGCTGAGCTAACTGTCCATCGCGGGAGTTATTATACAAAAGCTCCCGCGGTTTGTCAAGGATAATTTTTCGCTTCCCGCATTTTAATTTCTCCCAGGGAAACTTCACGCCTGCTGCAGATACCAGGCGATCAGCAGATCTGCCGCTTCGCCGTAGCTCTGCACGCCGGCCTCCTCGGAAAACGCCTTGAGATAGGTGTCGTTCACCTTCGTGGCCGCGTCCTGCACCTTGCCCTCGTACTGCGCATAGTGGGTGTTGGCCGCCTGAATGTCCGCGCTTACGCCGGGGGCCAGGCTGTTCCAGATTTCGCTGGCCGCGGCCTTGTCGGCTTTATAGAGCGCGTTGTGGCAGTAGACATAGGCCGCAATCGCGCCGGAATACCGAAATTCCGCGCTTTCATTTTCCATGCAGGCCAGATACGCGCAGAAGTTCGCGTCGTCCTCCGCCGCAACTGTCTGCCGGTGGGCCAGCTCGTGGCACATCGTAAACGGCAGCCAAACCTCATAGGTGTCCGGGTTCACGCAGGCTTCGCCCGTGAAGCAGACGAAAATGCCCGTGATGCCGAACTGGCTGAACATGCGCCAGGTGGCTAGCTTTTTGACCGGATCATGCGAGCCTGTGAACAGCGCGTACCGCGCGGCCAGCTGATCGTAGCCCGCGCCCGCCTTTTTGGAAAGCGCGTCAAAGCTCTCAAAGTGGGCAAGGTTTCGGCTGTCGCGCGAGACGCTTGATGACAGATCATTTACCTGCGCGGCATAATACTTTGTTGCGGAGATCAGCTCCTCTTTCGTGTACTCCCGCACCGAAAGGTTCAGCTGCTCACCGGCCGACGGGCCAAAATGATTGAGCCCCCAAAGCGCCACAAACACGAACACGCCCACGCACACGCCGAGCACCACGCCGGCCAGCCAGCACAGGATGCTCCTGTGCCGCGTAAAAACGCAGACGAACGTATACAAAAGCCACAAGATTGCCAGCCCCGCCAGAATCTCCCACACCGCGACCGGCAGCAGGCTCGTGACCGCGCTGATCGCGCCCAGCGCCCAGCGGGAAAAGGCCGGGTAAAACGCAAACACCAGCTGGGGCGCGTATCTGGCGGCCAGCACCAGAAGCCCCGTCAAAACAAGAAAGATGGCCGACAGCAGCAGCCTTCCGATGGTCCTCAAAAAAATCTTCCTTTCCGGAAAGAGCTTTCCGCACAGAGCGGATATCTGGCAGTATACCACACTTTTCCGAAAAACAAAAGGATACGCCGCCTTTTTCTTGGCAGCGCAGTTGACTTTGATGCAGTTTTTATTATAATGTAACTGATTAAATCACGTCAGGAGGACGGAGAACGCATGAAAAATTCCGAAAAGACTCTGGATATGATCGTGGCTCTGTGCAAGAACCGCGGCTTTGTCTTCGCAGGCAGCGAGATCTACGGCGGCCTTGCCAACAGCTGGGACTATGGCCCGCTCGGTGTCGAGTTCAAAAACAACGTCAAAAAAGCATGGCTCAAGAAGTTTGTGCAGGAAAGCCCGTACAACGTCGGTCTTGACGCCGCTATCATCATGAATCCCCAGACCTGGATCACAACCGGCCACGTGGCAAGCTTCTCCGACCCTCTGCTCGACTGCAAGGCCTGCAAGGCCCGTCACCGCGCCGATAAGCTCATCGGCGACGAGCATCCCGAGGTCAATGTCGACGCGATGAGCTTCGACGAGATGGACGCGTTTATCGCCTCGCACGAGGACATTATCTGCCCCGTCTGCGGCAAGCATGACTTCACGCCCATCCGCAAATTCAACCTCATGTTCAAGACCGCCATCGGCGTCACGGAAGACTCCTCTTCCACCTGTTATCTGCGCCCCGAGACCGCGCAGGGCATCTTCGTGAACTTTGCGAACATCCAGCGCACAACCAGAAAGAAGCTCCCGTTCGGCGTCTGCCAGGTCGGCAAAGCCTTCCGCAACGAGATTACCCCGGGCAACTTCACCTTCCGCACGCGCGAGTTTGAGCAGATGGAATGCGAGTTCTTCTGCAAGCCCGGCACGGATCTGGAGTGGTTCGCCTACTGGAAAGACTTCTGCAAGAACTGGCTGCTGAGCCTTGGCATCAAGGAAGAGAACCTGCGTCTGCGCGACCATGAACCGGCAGAGCTCGCGTTCTACTCCCGCGCCACGACCGATATCGAGTACGCCTTCCCGTTCACCGACTGGGGCGAGCTCTGGGGCATCGCGGACCGCACAAATTACGATCTGGGCCGTCATCAGGAAGCTTCGGGCAAGAGCCTGGAATACTTCGACCCCGAGACGAACGAGCACTATATCCCGTATGTCATCGAGCCGTCGCTCGGCTGCGACCGTGTGGCGCTGGCGTTCCTGTGCGAAGCCTACGACGAAGAGCACCTGGTCGACAGCAAGGGCAAGGAAGACGTGCGCACGGTGCTGCACCTGCATCCGTTCCTCGCGCCCTTCAAGGCCGCTGTGCTTCCGCTTTCCAAGAAGCTCTCCGAGCCTGCCAGAAAGATCTATGAAGAGCTCTCCAAGGACTTCATGATCGACTTTGACGACACGGGCTCGATCGGCAAGCGCTATCGCCGTGAAGACGAAATCGGCACGCCGTACTGCATCACGGTCGACTTTGCAACCGTGGGCGATGAAAACACCCCGGCCGACAACGCCGTCACCATCCGCGACCGCGACACCATGGAACAGGTGCGCGTTCCCATCGCAGAGCTCAAGGAGTGGCTTGCCAAAAAAGTCGCGTTTTAATTGAAAATCTTCGCCCGGAACCGGAGAAATCTCTGGTTCCGGGTTGTTGTTTTTCACAAAAATGCAGTTTTCTTTTGGCGGGTTCTCCTAAGAAAAAGTCGCGGTGCTCGGTAGATATTTCCGCTGTCATCCTGTATAATAGTTGTATCTATCCCCTGCGCGCGGGGCGCTTTCCGGCGCAGGGATGCAAGTTGCCTCCGCGGGCACAGTTCCCGCGGCGAACAAAGGAGTGAAGAATTTGGCCGAATCGGAATATGTCATTGAGATGCTGAACATCACAAAGGAGTTCCCCGGCATCCGCGCCAATGACAACATCACCCTCCAGCTGCGCCGGGGGGAAATCCATGCATTGCTGGGCGAAAACGGCGCCGGCAAATCGACCTTAATGAGTGTGCTCTTCGGGCTCTATCAGCCGGAGAGCGGCGTCATCAAGAAAAACGGACAGGTTGTAAAAATCACCAACCCCAACGACGCGAACGATCTGAACATCGGCATGGTGCACCAGCACTTCAAGCTCGTCGAATGCTTCTCCGTGCTCGACAATATCATCCTCGGCGTGGAGCCGAACAAGGCGGGCTTCCTGCAGAAAAAGCAGGCGCGCGACAAAGTGGTTGCGCTCTCTGAGCGGTACGGTCTGCGCGTAGACCCGGACGCGAAGGTGGAAGATATCTCCGTCGGCATGCAGCAGAGAACAGAAATTCTCAAAATGCTCTACCGGGACAACGAAATTCTGATCTTCGACGAGCCGACCGCCGTTCTGACCCCGCAGGAGATTGACGAACTGATGGCAATCATGAAAAACCTCGCGGCAGAGGGCAAGTCCATCCTCTTCATCTCCCACAAGCTGGCGGAAATTATGGCCGTCGCCGACCGGTGCACGGTCCTGCGCAAGGGCAAATGCATCGGCACCGTCAACACAGCCGAGACGACCATGGAGGAGCTGTCTTCCATGATGGTCGGCCGTCAGGTCAATTTCAAGGTGGACAAGTGCGATGCAAAGCCGGGTGAGGTTGTGCTCAGCGTGGAAAACCTCACGGTTCCGTCCAAGCTTCACAAGAACAACGCCGTCAAAAACGCGAGCCTACAAGTCCATCGGGGCGAAATTGTGTGCCTGGCCGGTATCGAAGGAAACGGACAGACGGAATTTGTCTACGCGCTGACCGGACTTGAAAAGCAGTCGGCCGGCAAAATCACGCTCTGCGGCAAGGATATTTCCCATGCGCCCATCCGCCAGCGCTCCAAAGACGGCATGAGCCATATTCCGGAGGACCGGCACAAGCACGGCCTGGTGCTGGACTTTACATTGGAACAGAACATGGTGCTCCAGCGCTATTGGCAGCCCGCGTTCCAGAACCACGGCTTTATCAACTTCCCCGCCGTGCGCACATATTCCGACCGCCTGATCGAGCAGTATGATGTGCGCTCCGGCCAGGGCTCCGCCACCATCGTGCGCAGCATGTCCGGCGGCAACCAGCAGAAGGCCATCGTCGCGCGCGAAATCGACAAGGACCCGGAGCTGCTCGTCGCCGTGCAGCCGACCCGCGGTCTGGACGTCGGCGCCATCGAGTATATTCACAAGCAGCTGGTCGCCGAGCGCGACGCCGGAAAGGGCGTTCTGCTGGTATCGCTGGAACTAGACGAAGTGATGAACGTATCCGACCGAATCCTCGTCATGTATGAAGGCGAGATCGTCGGCGAGTTTGACCCCAAAAACGTGACCGTGGAAGAGCTTGGCCTGTACATGGCCGGCGCAAAGCGGATGTAAGGAGGCGCTGGGATGAAAAAGAAAAATCTGATGCAGTCCTCCGGCTTTGTGTCGCTGCTGGCAAGCCTTGTGTGCATTGTCATCGGCCTTCTGGTGGGCTTTCTGGTTCTGCTGCTGCTCGGCGGCAAGAACGCCTACTCTGACGGCTTCAAGCAGATTCTGCTGGGCGGATTCTATATGATGCCCTCCGGCATCGGCAAGGAAATCGTGACGGCGGCTCCGCTGATTATGTGCGGCCTTTCTGTCGCGTTCGCGTTCAAGACCGGCCTGTTCAACATCGGCGCGGCTGGCCAGTACACGCTCGGCGCCTTCGGCGGCCTTGTCTTTGCGCTGCTGCTGCACGCGCCGTGGTGGGTGTGCCTGATTGCCTCGAGCGTCTTCGGCGCGATCTGGGGCGCGATTCCCGGCATCTTCAAGGCATATCTCAATGTCAACGAGGTCATTACAGCCATCATGTTCAACTGGATTGGCCTTTACGGCTGCAACACAATCATGTATGGCCGCGGCACGGGCGCGATGTACAACGCCAAGCAGTCGAAGACCTTCGCCGTCACCGGCCAAAGCCTCATTCCCTCTAAAATCTTCGGCTGGGATATGACGGAAACGTTCGGCTACAAGTCCTGCACCATCGCCATTTTCCTCGCCATTATCATCGCCGTGATTCTCTACATTGTCATCAACAAGACGACCTTCGGCTATGAGCTCAAAGCCTGCGGCTGCAACAAAAACGCCGCCAAATACGCGGGCATCAACGAAAAGCGCAGCATCATCCTCTCCATGATCATTGCCGGCGCGCTTGCCGGCTTCGGCGCGGGGCTCTACTACCTCTCCGGCGCGGCGCAGTGGATTCCTGGCGACTCGACCGCCCTTCCGAGTGAAGGCTTCGACGGCATCTCGGTTGCGCTGCTGGCCTCGTCCAACCCGATTGCTTCCATCTTCTCGGCGCTCTTCATTTCGCACATCACAACCGGCGGCGGCTTTATGAACGCGTCGCTCTTCCCGCCGGAAATTGCGGATATTATCTCCGGCATCATCATCTATCTGTGCGCGTTCTCGCTGCTGTTCCGGAATCTGATTATCACGCTTTTCACAAGCAAGCACAAGCATCCATCCAAACCGGCCAAGCCGGACGCGCAGCCGGACGGCGGAAAGGAGGCGTAAGGTTATGGTTTTGATGCTCAAATACGCGCTGCTTTCGGCGACGGTTCTGATGCTGGTCGCGCTGGGCGGCTGCTTCTCGGAGCACTCCGGTGTCATCAACCTCGCACTTGAGGGCATTATGGTCATCGGCGGCCTGGTCGGCACGATGGCGCTGAACCTGCTGCCGGCCGATATGGCCCCCGCCTGGAAGGTCGTCATTTCGATCTGCCTCTCGGCTGTCAGCGGCATTGTCTACTCGTCGCTGCTGGCTTTCTCGGCCATCAATCTGAAGGCCGACCAGACCATCGGCGGCACGGCTCTGAACCTTTTGTCAACAGCTATTGCCCTTGTCGTCG
>CAKUCT010000118.1 GCA_934643765.1 uncultured Oscillospiraceae bacterium | reverse complement strand
CGGGGGCTTCGCGCCAAAGAGCGTCCGGCCGCACATGCGAAGATCCTCGCGCTTTAAGTAGAGCTCTTTGTCGATCAGGAAATATTCCTGCTCGGGGCCGACGTTTGCGATGACCTTTTTGGTCTTCGTGTCGCCGAACAGGCGCAAAATCCGCACAGCTTCGCGGCTGACGGCGTCAATCGAGCGAAGAAGCGGCGTCTTTTTATCGAGCGCCTCTCCGGAATAGGAGAAGAAGACGGTTGGGATATAGAGCGTACCGTCCTTGATGAAGGCATAGGCCGTAGGGTCCCAGGCGGTGTAGCCGCGCGCTTCAAACGTTGCGCGCAGACCGCCGGAGGGGAAGCTCGACGCGTCCGACTCGCCGCGCACGAGCTCTTTGCCCGAAAATTCCATGGCAATCTTTCCGTGGCCCACGGGGGTCAGGAAGCTGTCGTGCTTCTCCGCGGTGTAGCCGGTCATGGGCTGGAACCAGTGCGTAAAATGCGTTGCGCCCTGCTCCAGTGCCCATGCCTTCATGCCGTCTGCAATGTCGTTGGCGACGGCGAGACTCAGGGGCTTGCCCTCCTGCAGACAAGAACGCCAGGCGTCCATGGCGGGTTTCTGGATATACTGCGCCATGCGCTCCTCGTTAAATACGCAGCTGCCAAACAGGGCAGGGATCCGGTTTGCTGGTTCGTTCATGTCTCCATCCTCCGTTTCCGCACGCAAAATCTGCGCGCAAAGTCTGAAATTTTCAAAATACGTGGTTATTTTAAGGCTTTCCGGGGGCAAAATCAAGTGGTAATTGCGCCAAAGCGGCGCAGCTGGGCTGCGTCTGAATCGGCAGAAAAACGGAAAACGGTGCTTCTCTTTTTGCTGTACTTGCGGTAAAATAAAGAAAAATCCCAAGGAGGAACCAAGATGAAACTGATGATTGCGTCCGATTTGCACGGCTCGGGCTACTGGTGCGCGCGCATGCTGGAGTGTTACGAAAAAGAGCAGCCGGGGCGGCTGATTTTCCTCGGCGATATTCTGTACCATGGTCCGCGGAACGATCTGCCGAAGCAGTATGCGCCCAAAGAGGTAATCGCGCAGCTTTCACCCTTGAAGGACAGGATTCTCTGCGTGCGCGGCAACTGCGACTGCGAGGTGGACCAGATGGTGCTGCCGTTCCCGGTGCTGGCGGACTACGGTTTTCTGGTGCTGAACGGCCGGGCTGTGTATCTGACGCATGGGCATGTGATCAACAAGAATAAGCCCCTGCCGTTTGCCAAGGGCGATATTTTGCTGCACGGGCACACGCATGTGCCAGTGTGCGAGGACTGCGGCGATTTTATGTATCTGAACCCGGGCTCGGTGTCGATTCCGAAGGAAAACTCCCCGCACAGCTATATGATCTTTGAAGACGGGGTGTTCTCCTGGAAGAATATCGAGACGGGCGAGGTATACCGCACATTTTCTCTGTGAGAGAAGTTCTTAAAAATCCTTAAATCGCCGGGAAAAACTGCCTGCCTGCAGAAAAATCTGCTACAATAGCAGCAAGGTGCGCACACGGTGCGCTCCCGTACCGCGGGTACGGGACTTTTGCGGCGCAAAAGCTTTGCGCGGCAAAAAAAACAGAACGTTCCCGGAGGGAGGACCTATGAGAGCAAAAAAGAAAGTTGCGGCGCTGCTGGCGGTTTTCCTGCTGCTTACCCTGGGCGGATGCTCGCGGCCAAACAGACGCCCGGCGCTTCCGGCCACGCCGCTGCAGTCGTCGTTTACCGCCGAAAGCGCGGACACGGATGTGCCGGAAGCGTCCACCGGCGTGCCGATGATGAAAAGCGCGATGATGGACGCGGCGCCGGAGCCGGAGCAGACGACGCAGGAGCTGCTGGAGGAGTTCGTGCAGCCGCTGGAGCAGCAGGACGCTTTGTATCAGGATTATACAGAGCAGCACCGCTCGCAGTATAAAAAGCTCCGGCAGCGGCCGGAGGAAGTGATTGAGCTGGTACTGCCGGAGCTTTTGTCCGATGTTACGGCGCTGGAGCGCTACAGTGATGATACCTCGCGCGCAACGCTTCTGTACTGCTTGTTCAAGGATACGCTGCAAAACGAGCCCTTCTCGTGGGACGGCGACAGCTACCGGTATCTGTCGGACATGCTGGCAGAGTTTGTCCAGTTTGTGAGCTGGCATGTTCTGGAGGGCGACGAAACATACTTCGATGAATATGCGCCGCTTATGGGGTTTTCCGCGGCAGTGATGCAGCAGAAGCCTGCGCTGCGGCTGAATATGACGCCGTGCGCGGAAGTGACGAATGCGCAGGCGCTGACGAATGCGAAGCTGGTGTTTGCCGCGGCGCTCGATGGCCGGGACGCGGAGAAATTTGGCTTTGCGCCTTGGCCGGACGGCATGGCAAGCGGCTTCGATTTTACAACCGAGTGGACATTGACGCAAAGTGCGGCGGGGGAAGTAACGCTTACGGCGGTTGACCCCGACACGAACGAGGCGGCGTCTTTTACCTACATACCGAACGCGGCGGAGCTGCACAGTCTGGTCGACGGCTATGGCGCGCTGCTCTGGACGAAGACGGACGGGGAGCAGGTTTCTCTGGCGTCGGAGAACCGGGACCGCACGTTCCACGCGGCAAGCTATCATGAACCGATTCAGGACGATGAGATTGTGCTGGAAAACGGTGTGGAGACCGGGATGGACTACAATACCGTCCTGGCTTTGATCGGAACGCCCGACCAGGTGTGGTCTGACACGATGGCTGGCATGGGTCTTGTAAGCCAGGGCGTGATTTATTCGTTCCACTACGACGATCAGCTTGTCATGCGCCTGGAGAACATTGGCCTGCGTCTGGCGGAAGCCTTTACGAATACCACCTCGGAACTTCCGACGGCGCGCGGCATCCGGCTGGGAGATACCATGCAGTCCGTGTTCGAGAAGATGCCGGCGGTGGATACGACGCTCAAAAAGTGGGCATTGCAAGAGATTTACGGCTGGGCGGATGAAGCGGGCGGCACGGCGACGCTCTCGTTTGTCGCCGACAGCTACTATGTGCTGGAGATTAAAACGTCCGGCGGCCACTATCTGAGCATTACATTTGCAAGGCTTGACAATACGGTCAAGTGGGCAGATATCTGGTAACAACGCGCGGAAAGGGGCCTGTTATGAAAAAGCTTTCGTATGCCGTTTTAGCGGCGCTCGGCCTTGCGGCGGCGCTGGTACTTGGGATGTGGCTGCGCGGCGACGTGGGCATGACGGAAAACCAGATGCGAAGAGACGCTGCGGCGCAGATTTTAGCCCAGGAGCAGCGCGGAGGAACGTCTGAGCTCGGCGAAAAAATGGCAGTATTTATGTCGTGGGACAAAAATACGCACGAAGATACCGAGCTTTGCGTCTATGTAAAGCACAGCGGGCTTTCTGCCGGTTGGTTTTTCCGCTTTGGCGGGAGCGTGAGCGCGGCGGACGATGCCATTGTGGAGCTGCGCGTGGAGGGCTGCCGGGAGCGGGCGTATGTGTCCGGCAACGCGATGCACGCCGTGCGCTGCACGATCGGAAACGGCGGGGAGCGGAGCTTCGGCGAGTATGACCCCATTGTTCTGGTGATGCCGGTGAATGGCGGCGCGGTCATCTTCTACGACGCGGACGGAAACGAGCTGCCGGTGCAAAGCATGACATTGTAAAGAAACGGGCGCGCTGCAAAATGCAGCGCGCCCGTTTGAGACTGTCAAAAAAGCGATTGCTTTTTTGACAGAAGGGATTGCGCCTCGACTGCGCGCATAATTTGTGTGCCATAGGCGAACAAATTCCACACTTGCGAGGCGATATGTATTTTTCCGGTCGGCGGAGCCGCCGGATAAAATAGATTTCCGTTTTATTTCGCCCTGCGGGGCGAAACTCTATGAGATTATTTTGCAGCGCGCCCGTTTATTATGCGTAAAATTATTTTATAATATAAGCGGCCACAATCTGGCCGATATACGCCGTGTGGGCGTCGCGGTTCGCCATGGGGTTGGAGCCATCGATATCCTGCGGATACATGCGCGCGCGGATATCCTCCGGAATCCCGGAGAGGTCCTGCGGCTGCGCGTAGAGAATCTTGCACTCCAGCGTCAGCGGATACTCGCGGATGCCGGGGGTGTGGATGGCCTCGGGGGCTTCTAACGTCAGGTGCGCGGCCGCGGCCTTGTCGATCTGATAGCCGGACTGCGAGCCGCAGATTTTTGCAATCTCCGAAACCGGGTTTCCGAGCGGAATGCTGACGGTAAACTCACCGGTTTTGTCCAGCTGGGCTTTGGTGTAGCGGTGTTCGCGGACGTAGATGGTAAAGGCCGGACGGCTCCAGACGGTGCCGAGTGCGCCCCAGCCGATGACCATGGCGTTGAACTTATCGCCGTTGGTGTTGACCAGAATGCCTCTGGGAAGGGCTTCGACGATGGTCTGGGCGTATTGCGAAAGCTTGATCGGTTCTTTCATCCAATTACCTCACTTCTTTTAAAGTGTTTTATAATATGGGCAGATATCGGCATATGTGCCGTCTTTCAGACGGAAGCCTTCGGGAATGGTGCCGAGCTGCTGGAAGCCAAGGCGCTCATACAGATGCCGGGCGTGAATGTTGGTGGCGACGACAGCGTTGAACTGCATGACGCGGAAGCCAAGCTCTTTGGCGGTTTTCAGGCAATGGAGCACCAGCTGCTCGCCGATGTGGAGCCCGCGCGCGCTGCCCTTGACGGCGTAGCTCGCGTTTGCAATGTGGCCGCAGCGGCCGACGTTGTTGGGGTGGAGAATGTAGAGGCCGAGAACGGTGCCGGCCTCGTCGACCGCGACGCCGCAGAACGACTGCGCGGCGAAAAATGCCGGGCCGGTGGTCTCGGTCAGATCGTCTTCCTGCGGGTAGGCAATGCCGTCGTCAACGACCTCGTTCCAGATGGCGATCATCGCCGGAACATCTTCAGATGTGTACTTTCTTACCAGAACAGACATGGAACATGCTTCCTTTCAAAAGCCACGCTGCGGCGGAATATCATCAGTTGAGCTTGCTTAAAAGCCGGATGAGCGTTTCAGCGGATGCGCGCAGCTGCTGCAGCTCCTGCTCATTCAGCGCATCCTGGGCGCGCGCGCGAAGCTGGGCGGAAAACTGCGCATGCAGGCTCTCTACCTGCTGCATGCCGTCCGGCGTCAGACGCAGAAATACCTTTGTGCGGTTTTCCGGCTGCGCAAAGCGCTCAACAAGTCCGGCGTCTGCCAGCGGGGCGACGGCGCGTGTGGCCTGTTCCTTGGATGAGCCGAGAAACGAGGCAATCTGCGACATATGAAGGCTGCCGCGCGAGGCCAGCGCCAGAAGAATTAAAGTCTGCGCCTTCGTCAGATGCGGCTGCGGCCGGTGGGTGTCCTGCGTAAACAGCTGCGAGATCAGCGGCAGCAGCAGAAACAGCGGGGAATCAAGATCGGGATCATGAACCGGCGGCATGGAGCAGCGCCTCCTTGTGACAGGGTTTGTGTCAGCTTGCAAGCGCATCATACAACATGGGTTTCGGCTTGTCAATAGCTCAAAACGATAAATAATTGACATTTATCAAATATTGATTTATAATAATTAAAATTACAATTTCAGCCAGAAAGGAGGCGCGGCATTTGTACACGGTCGGATATGTCATCAGCCACAAAAATAACGAGAACCGCCGGGCGCTGTTTCCGCAGGACGCGGCGCATCTGCGCTGCGCGCAGCAGGTGATTCTGGAGACGGGATACGGCCATTCGCTCGGATTTTCCGACGCGGAATATCAAAGCGCGGGGGTGCGGATCGGTTCGCGTGAGGAGGCACTGCAGGCCGACGTGATTGTGGACGTCAAGCTGGGCGATGCAGACTATCTTTCAGAGCTGGCGCCGGGGAAGATTCTGTGCGGCTGGGCCCACACGGTGCAGAAGACAGAATTTGCGGGCAGAGCCATCCGGGATGGGCACACGGTCATTGCGCTGGAGCATCTGAAGGAAAACGGACGGTATCTTTTTTACCGCAACCGCGAGATTGCGGGTGAGGCGGCAATTCTGCATGCCTTCCGCTACTGCGGCAAGATGCCCTATGACTGCAGAGTCTGCATCATCGGAAACGGCCAGACGGCCAAAGGAGCGCTCCGGATGCTGACGGGCCTTGGAGCGGAAGTAGATGTGTTCGGGCGGAAGATGGAAAAGACGTTCCGCAAGCTCATGTTCCAGTACGATGTGATTGTCAACTGCGTATACTGGGACACGTCGCGCACCGACCGGCTCATTTACCGGGACGATCTCAAAAAGTTGCGGCCGGGCACCATGATCATTGACGTCAGCTGTGACCCCTATCTGGAAATTGAAACCTCGCACCCGACGACGATTGATCACCCTGTCTAT
>CAKUCT010000117.1 GCA_934643765.1 uncultured Oscillospiraceae bacterium | reverse complement strand
ACGGCCTCCACGCAGTGGCTGGAGCGGACGCTGGACGATTCCGCCAACCGCCGCATCTCGCTTCCCGAAGCATTTTTGGCCTGCGACGGCATCTTGCGGCTGATGCAGAATGTCACCAAGGGCCTGCATGTAAATGAGAAGATTGTCGCCCGCTTTGTGAGCGAATATCTGCCATTCATCGCGACGGAGGATCTGCTCATGGCCGCCGTCAAGCGCGGCGGAGACCGCCAGCAGGTGCACGAGATCATCCGCACCGCTTCCATGGAGGCGACCGCACAGATGAAAAACGGCGAGCGCTGGGACCTGATCGCGGCCCTTGCGAAAGAGCCCGCCTTCGGCATGACAGAAGACGAGATCAAGTCGCACATGGATCCGGCCCGCTACATTGGCCGCTGCCCGGAGCAGGTGCATGTGTTCACGGAAAAGTGCCGCGCCATGTGCCTTGACGCAGCCAGCTGCGGCGAAGAAATCACGCTTTAATTGGAAAAGTGCTTGACAGAAAACCGCTTATCCTGTAACATATTGGTTGTTTGCGGGAGAAGAAAATAGGACTCTGCTCTCGTCCGTTCTGGGCGAGAGCAGTTTTTATGCTGCCGCAGCAGCATATTTTGCGTTTGAAAGGAAATGGAGAATCATCATGGAGCAGCTCAGAACCGAAAACAAGATGGGAACCATGCCGGTCGGCCGGCTTCTTGCCAACATGGCAATTCCGATGATGATTTCCATGCTGGTGCAGGCGTGCTACAACGTGGTCGACAGCGTCTACGTCTCGCGCATCAATGAAAACGCACTGAGTGCGCTCTCGCTCGCCTTCCCGCTGCAGAATCTGATGATTGCCTTCGGCAGCGGCACCGCCGTCGGCACCAACGCCCTTTTGTCCCGCGCGCTAGGCGCCAGGCAGCACGAGCAGGTAAACCGCGCGGCAAATACGTCTATTTTCCTGGTTTTCTGCAACTTTGTCCTATTCTGTCTGATCGGCGTATGCTTCTCGCGGCCGTTTTTTGCTGCGCAGACCGATGTACAGCAGATCATCGACTACGGCACCAGCTACACCACCATCTGCCTCGGCGCGTCCATCGGTATTTTTGCACAGTTCTGCTTTGAGCGGCTGCTGCAGTCGACCGGCCGGACAAAGCTTGCAATGTTTACCCAGCTGGTCGGCGCGCTGACCAACATTGTTCTGGACCCGATTCTGATCTTCGGCTACTTCGGCCTTCCGCGCATGGAGGTTGCGGGCGCGGCTGTGGCAACGGTCATCGGCCAGATCGTCGCGGCCATTCTCGCAATTTTGTTCAATCTCAGATATAACCCCGAGGTTCAGATCCGTCTGAAGCTCATCCGCTTCCATTGGGACACCGTGAAGGAAATTTACCGCGTCGGCATCCCGTCGATTGTGATGATGTCCATCAGCTCGGTGATGAACTTTGGCCTCAACCAGATTCTCATCGCCTTCTCCACCACAGCGACCGCCGTCTTCGGCGTCTATTTCAAGCTCCAGAGCTTTATCTTCATGCCGGTCTTCGGCCTGAACAACGGCATGATTCCGATCATCTCCTATAACTACGGCGCAAAAAAGCCCGAGCGCGTCTGGAAAACCATCCGCCTTTCCATCGCGACGGCCATCTGCATCATGCTCGTGGGCCTTGCGCTGATGGAGTTCATCCCCGGAACGCTTCTGTCGCTTTTCAATGCCACAGATCATATGCGCCAGATCGGCATCCCGGCCTTCCGGATTATCGCGATCCACTTTTTGTTTGCCGGCTTCTGCATTGTCTCCAGCTCTGTATTCCAGGCCATTGGAAACCCCATCCACGCGCTCATCAACTCCGTGTGCCGTCAGCTGCTGGTGCTGCTGCCGGTAGCATGGCTGCTGGCGCAGAGCGGGCGGCTGGAGCTGGTCTGGTTCTGCTTCCCGATTGCGGAGATTTTTGCGTTTATTCTCAGCAGCATCTTCCTGCGCAAGACTTTGAAGGTCGCGAATGCCAGAATGGCGGAGGAAGAAATATAAGAAGCCGCTGCTGGCCGCGCATTTTGTCAAAAAATTTTTGAAAAAGCTGCAACGTTTTCCCTCGCAATGTCGTCTTACTGGATAGAACGACATTTCAGGAGGAATGATGATGCGATATCTGTTTGCGGCACTCTTGCTGCTTGGCGCCATCGCGCTGTACGCCTGCGCAGCGCCGAGCTTTGTCTACACCCTTTATCCGGCCCCGACCGTATGCGGCAGCATCACGCTTCCAAAGGCTTAATACATTGTAAAAAATCGCAAGTGTGTATCACACTTGCGATTTTTTATGTATGAATTACATATTCGCCGCCTGCTTTACAGCGCGCTCGGGAAGAGCTTTTCGATGGCTGCCTCTGCCGCGGCCTGCTCGGCGCGCTTTTTGCTGCTGCCGGTTCCCTGCCCGACGGCAAGGCCATTGAGAAGCACCTCCACGGTAAAGTGCTTGTCATGGTCAGGCCCGGACTCCGCAATCAGCTCATAGTGCAGCGACTGGTCCTTTTTCCGCTGGACAAGCTCCTGCAGCGCTGTCTTGTAGTCAAAATTGCGCGGCCGGCCCACCGGGATATCGCTCAGAATCAGCCTGTCGATGATGCCCTTGGCCGCCTCAAAGCCGCCGTCCATATAGCTTGCCGCAATGACAGATTCCATTGCGTCGGAAACAATCGAGTCGCGTTTGCGCCCGCCGCCGTGGTCTTCTCCGTGGCCGAGCAGCAAGAACGCGCCCAAGTGAATGGTTCCGGCCGCCTTGGCAAGGTTCGTCTCGCAGACCAAGTCTGCGCGGATGCGGGTCAGCTCCCCTTCGGGCTTGTCCGGGAAGCGGCGATAAAGATAGTCCGCCACCACAAAGCCGAGAATCGAGTCACCCAGAAATTCCAGCCGCTCGTTATCCGGAATGCCGCGCTCGCGGTTTTCATTGGCATAGGAACTGTGCGTCAGCGCGTTTTCAAGCAGCTTCCGATTCTGAAAGCAGTAGCCAAGGCCCTGCTCAAGTTCTGTGTACATGCTCCAACTCCTTCGGAACGATCATCTGTTCCACATTTGCTCGAATATCTTCTGTAAATCCGGACGCAACGGCCTGCGCCGCCTGGCGGATTGCGCTGTGAATGGCCAGCGCGTCAGACGAGCCGTGCGCCTTTACAACAGGTTTTGTCAGCCCGATGAGCACCGTGCCGCCCGTCTGCCGGTAGTCCAGCTTGTTTTTGAATTCCTTGATCCCGGACATGCACAGCGCGGCGGCAAGCCTTGTCCCGATATTCTTCTTAAACATATCCTTTACCATGCCGGACATGAAAAGTGCCGTGCCCTCAATGCCCTTGAGAAGGACGTTGCCGGAAAATCCGTCGGCCACGACGACATCCGCCTCACCCAGCGGCACGCCGCGCGCCTCCACATTGCCGATAAAGTTTACATAACCCGCGTCGCCCGCATTTTTCAGCAGCGCGTAGGCATCCTTTTGCAGCTGCGTGCCCTTTGTGTCCTCGCTTCCGATGTTCAAAAGCGCCACACGGGGCCGCTCCAGGCCCAGCATCTTCTTTGCGTAATACGAGCCCATGAAAGCAAACTGCAGTAAAAACTCCGGCGTACACTCCGCCGTCGCGCCGCAGTCGATGAGCACGGCGCCGCCCTGCTTTGTCGGAATCACGGGGCCCATCGCCGCGCGGCGAATCCCTTTGATGCGCTTGACAACAAGCGTTGCCGCCGACAGGAGCGCGCCAGTAGAGCCCGCAGACACAAACGCGTCGCCGCCGCCCTCTGCCAGCATGCGAAGGCCGACAAGCATGGACGAGTTTTTCCGGATCTTGATCACCGTCGCCGGATCGTCGTGCATATCCACGACGTCGTCCGCGTTGGCAATCTCCACGCCCTGCGGAAGCGTGTCGATGCCGTGATCTTTCAGGCACTGCAGAATTGCCTCGCCGCGCCCGACCAGAACCACGTCCAGCTTCTCTTCCCTGGCGGCCTCAATCGCGCCCAGCGCAATGGCCTCGGGCGCATTGTCGCCGCCCATGACGTCCACAATGATCCGCATCCGGTGTCCTCCTTTTGTTTATTCCTGATGCGCCGCCAGAACCATCTGATCGATGATCGCGAGCGAGCGCTCGGCAATGGCAAGGTTTTTATTTGCCTTGCCCTTGACCCGATAACCAAGCGGGTCCATGATGCCGAAATTGATGTTCATCGGCTGGAAATTGCCGATGCTGGTGTCGCTGATGTACTGCGCCAGCGCGCCGATGGCCGTCTGCTTCGGAAAGTCCGGAAGCGTCTCGCCCTTGAGCCGCGCTGCCATCGAGACGGCCGCCAGGAAACCCGACGCGGTAGACTCCACATAGCCCTCCACGCCCGTCATCTGCCCGGCAAAGGCGACCAGCGGGTTGCGCCGGTCGGCGTAATACCGGTCAAGCAGGCGCGGGCTGTCCAAAAACGTATTGCGGTGCATCACGCCGTAGCGCACAAACTCCGCGTCATGCAGCGCCGGAATCATTGAGAACACCCGCTTTTGCTCCGGGAATTTCAGGTGCGTCTGAAAGCCGACCAGATTATAGACCGAACCCATGGCGTTGTCCTTGCGCAGCTGTAACACTGCG
This sequence comes from uncultured Oscillospiraceae bacterium, assembly GCA_934643765.1. Taxonomy (GTDB): domain Bacteria; phylum Bacillota; class Clostridia; order Oscillospirales; family Oscillospiraceae; genus CAG-170. The sequence goes on along the minus strand of CAKUCT010000117.1, from coordinate 1,778 downwards.
TATGGCTCCTTGCCGGTCTTCGGGTCCTTGAGCCCAACGGGCTTCATGGGCCCGTAGCGAAGCGTATCTTCGCCTCTTCTGGCCATGACCTCAACTGGCATGCAGCCTTCGAAGACGTGTTTGTCTTCAAAGCCGTGCACCGGCGCCTCTTCGGCGGTTTTCAAAGCCTCAACAAAGGCAATGTACTCGTCCTTTTCCATCGCGCAGTTGACATAATCTGCGTCGCCGCGGTCGTACCGCGAGGCAAACCACGCCTTTTCCATGTCAATGGATTCAAAGGAAATGAGCGGCGCGGCGGCGTCGAAAAAGCTCATGTAGTTCTGTCCGCCGAAATAATCCTGAATGGCCTTACTCATCGCGTCGCTGGTCAGCGGGCCGGTTGCAATGATGACAGGCCCCTCCGGCACCGCCGTCATCTCTTCTTCCACGACGACGATGTTCGGATGGCTTTTGATTTTCTGCGTAACCATGCCGGAAAAGCCGTACCGGTCGACAGCCAGCGCGCCGCCGGCCTCCACGCGGTTTTCTTCCGCGCAGGCAAGAATCAGGCTTCCCAGCCGCCGGAGCTCTTCTTTCAGAAGGCCCACGGCATTTTCCAGCCGGTCGCCCCGCAGCGAGTTCGAGCAGACCAGCTCGGCAAAATCCGCCGAATGGTGCGCCGGCGTCATTTTAGACGGCTTCATCTCGACCAGCCGCACGGCAAAGCCGCGCTCGGCCAGCTGCCAGGCCGCTTCGCAGCCGGCAAGGCCGGCGCCTATGACTGTAACATTCATGTATCTGCTTCCTTCTTCTTGCGGCGGGCAGCAGGCTTCTTCTCCGCGCCGTCCGGCGCGCTATCCTGCGCTTTTTGGGTGGTCTTCTTCGCGGCGGCCTTCGTCGTTTTCGCCGCTGCGGTCTTTTTGGAGGCGGCGTTTTTGGATGCCGGTTTTTTTGCAGCCGGCTTTTTGGCCGTCTTTTTTGCAGGCGCTTCCTCCGCAGCAACTGGCTCGGGCGGAAGGTTCGCTTCCTCTGCGCCCGCTTCGGCGTTTTCTGCCGCGGCGGGCTTTTTGCGGTAGCCGCGCTTATCCTCCGGCAGGAAGTTGGAGCACTCGGGATTGATGCAGAAGGGCTTCATTGCGCCTCTGCCGGAGCGCTTGAACATTGTCTGGCCGCAGACCGGGCAGTCGTGCTCCGTCGGCACGTCCCAGGTCATGAAGCCGCACTCCGCGCCGCGCTCGCACGCGTAATACGCGTAGCCGCGCTTGCTCTTGCGCTTGAGAATGGTGCTGCCGCAGCGCGGGCAGCGGCCCGGCATGCGCTCTACAATCGGCTTTGTGAATTTACACTCCGGATAACCCGGGCAGGCAAGGAACTTGCCGAACCGGCCGGATTTGATGACAAGATTTCTGCCGCACAGGTCGCACTTTTCCTCAGTCACCTCGTCGGGCACCTTGAGTCTTGTGTCCTTGAGCGCCTCCTCGGCCTCCTCCATCTCCTGGTGGAAGCCCTTGTAGAACGACTCCAGCACACGCTTCCAGTAGATCTGGCCCGCTTCTACCTCGTCGAGCTGCGCCTCCATGCCGGCAGTGAACTCTACGTTGATGACGTTCTGGAAATGCTCCATCATCAGGCCGTTGACCACCTCGCCAAGCGGCGTCGGCGACAGGCGCTTATCCTGCTTCTGGACGTATTCGCGGTCCTGGATGGTCGAGACAATGGTCGCGTAGGTCGACGGACGACCCACGCCCTTTTCCTCCATCGCGCGCACGAGCGTCGCCTCGGTGTACCGCGCGGGGGGC
>CAKUCT010000116.1 GCA_934643765.1 uncultured Oscillospiraceae bacterium | reverse complement strand
GTCCACACCTGCACCGTGCGTGTTCTCCAGAATCTGTGCGGCAAGGTCTCCGCCTTTATAGCTCAAAAAGCCGGTCGCGCCGTATTGCCTGGCAACATCCATGCAGGCTTTGCGCGTGCCGACGCAGAAAATGTCTGCCGCGCCGCGCAGCACGCACGCGCGCACGGCCATCAGCCCGACAGGACCGATGCCGATTACGCAGACGCTTTCGCCAAACTGAATTTCGGCAAGCTCGGCCGCGTGAAAGCCGGTCGGCATCATGTCGCAGAGCATGCAGGCCGTGCCGGGCTCCAGACCGTCCGGCAGCCTGGCTAAGTTTGCGTCGGCTTCGTTCACATGGAAGAGCTCGGCGAACACACCGTCTTTGAAATTGGAAAATTTCCAGCCCGCGAGCATCCCGCCTGCATGCATGGCAAAGCCGCGCTGGGCCGCTTCGCTGCCCCAGTCGGGGGTGATGGCTGTGACGATGACGCGGTCGCCGGGTTTAAAATCGCGCACGAGCGCGCCGGTCTCCACAACTTCGCCGACCGCCTCATGGCCGAGAATCATATTGTGCCGCTCGCCGAGCGCACCTTCCCAGACCGTGTGCACGTCGCTTGTGCAGGGACTGACGGCAATCGGACGGACAAGCGCGTCCAGCGGGCCGCAGGCAGGCGCCGGCTTTTCAATCCAGCCGGTTCTTCCGAGCCCCAGCATGGCAAAACCTTTCATATCGATGATAGCCTCCGTTTCAGAAAATCTGCCGATAGTATGGCCGGGAGCCGCGCGTTTCACACGCGCAGCTTGCATTTTTTTCTGCGCGTTGCTATGATGAAAAAAACAGCCGCGGAGGATTGCGGCGCTGGAGGCATTTTAAATGGCAGCAGATTGTCATATTCATATGGCGCTGGACGGGGGATACTGGAAGGCCGCCCTGGCGCGGCACCAGAGCGCGCCGGACGAAGCGTTTATTCGCCGGACGCTTGCAAAGTATCAGGCGCTTGGCTTTACGTATCTGCGCGACGGCGGCGACCGGTGGGGCGCAGGAGAGCTGGCGAGCAGACTCGCGCCGGAATACGCCATCCGCTACCGCACGCCGTGCTTCCCGATCTACCGCGCGGGCCACTACGGAAGCTTCATCGGGCGCGGCTTTGGAACGGTGGAGGAGTACCGCGCGCTTGTGGCGGAGGTGAAGCGGCGCGGCGGACACTTTATCAAGCTGATGATCTCGGGCCTCATGGACTTTGATCACTACGGCGTGCTGACCGACGAGCCGATGCCGGTGAATCTGATCTGTGAGCTGACAAAGATTGCCCACGATGCGGGTTTTTCTGTCATGGCGCACGCCAACGGAGATCTTGCGGTGCGCGGCGCGGTGAAGGCCGGGATTGACTCTGTGGAGCACGGGGCCTACTTAACGGACGAAACGCTGCACGCGCTGGCGGAAAGTGGGATAGTATGGGTGCCGACGCTGGTCACGATCGGAAATCTGCTCGGCGACACGAGATTTCCGGAGGCGGTGACGCGGCCGCTGCTTTGCTATCAGATGGATGCAGTCAAAAAGGCGGCGGCGCTTGGCGCACGGATCGCGCCCGGCAGCGACGCAGGCGCCTACCGCGTGTTTCACGGGCAGGGCGGGCTTGATGAGCAGGCGCTTTTGCGCCAGGCGCTGGGAGACGGCGCGGATGAAATCCTGGCCCGCGGCCTGCAGGCGATACAAGCGCGGTTCTGAACGTTGCGTTTTGTGGAAAAGGCTGATAGAATAACAGAACAGAAGCTGAACCGGAGGAAAGGGATATGTGCGCAAAAAAGGCGAAAACTACAAAAAAGAAGATCGTTTCCGCGGCCTGGAAGCTCTTTTATGAGCAGGGCTATGACAATACAACGGTAGACGATATTGTAGAAGAATCCGGAACCTCCAAGGGCTCGTTCTATCACTATTTTGAGGGAAAGGACGCGCTTCTGAGTTCGCTTTCGTTCTTGTTCGATGAAAAATATGAAGAACTCATGCCGAGCGTGGACTCGGAGATGAACAGTGTGGATAAGCTCCTGTATCTCAACCGGGAGCTGTTCGGCGTGATTGAAAACACGGTGTCGCTGGAGCTGCTGGCAAGATTGTTTTCCACGCAGCTGATAACAAAGGGTGAGCGGCACCTGCTCGACAGCAGCCGGATCTATTACAAGGTGCTGCGCCAGATCATCCTGGAGGGCCAGCAGCGCGGGCAGATCCGGGACGATGTGACAGCCAACGAAATTTCCAAGCTCTACGCCATGTGTGAGCGGGGGCTGATGTACGACTGGTGCATCTGCGGGGGGAATTACTCGCTGAAGAATTACGCGGCCTCGGTCATGCCGATGCTGCTGGCGTCGATTCGAAAAAATGATTTGTGATTGAATTTTTGAATCCTATGCAGTCTATAAAACATATCATAAAAAATGACTGAAAATTCAAAAGAATATCTGAAAAATTAAAAGCGCAGTATGGACGATAGTCTATACTGCGTTCTGTGTTGCAGTCTATTTTTTGGTATGATAAGATACGCCCGAATTGTGAAAGAACTGTTAAGGAGTTGGTTTTTGATGAATGCAGAGGTTCTGGCGTTCGTATTGTATTTTCTGCTGATGCTTGCCATCGGCGTGGTGTTCTTCTTCAAAGAGCGGGGCGCCGGCGAAAAGGAATATTTCCTGGGCGGCCGCCATATGGGCCCGTGGGTCACGGCGATGAGCGCGCAGGCTTCCGATATGTCGGCGTGGCTTCTGATGGGCCTGCCCGGCTCGATTCTGGCCTTCGGCTTTGGCCAGATCTGGATCGGTATCGGCCTTGCACTCGGAACGATTGCAAACTGGATTATCGTCGCGCGGCGTCTGCGCTGCTTCTCAGAAGCGGCCAATGACTCCATCACCCTGCCGCAGTACCTGTCGAACCGCTTTGCAACGAAGAGCCTAGCCCTGCAGATCATCTGCGCAGTCATTTTCCTCGTGTGCTTCACCATTTACGTCGCTTCCGCCTTTGTTTCCGGCGCGACGGTCTTCACGATGGTCTTCCCGAGCCTGTCCAACCAGACGGCTATGCTCATTTTTGCGCTGATCATCATTGTCTACACCTTCCTCGGCGGCTATAAGGCCGTGTGCTGGACAGACTTTTTTCAGGGCCTTTTGATGCTCTGCGCTGTGCTGGCGATTCCCATTGCGATTGTCACCACGCAGAATCTGGATGCATCCGCGCTGCAGAGAGTTTATGTCAATGCCAAGGACGGCACCGAGTATGCCTTCGGCAGCAGCCTGTTGTCTGCCAGCTGGCAGGAGATTGCCTCGGGCCTTGCTTGGGGCCTTGGCTACTTTGGCATGCCGCACATCATTGTGCGCTTTATGTCGATTGAAAAGCCCTCGATGGTCAAAAAGAGTGCGATCGTCGCGTGCGTGTGGGTTGTTCTGTCTCTCGGTGCGGTGTGCCTGATCGCCTACTTCGGGCGCATGTTGGTGGCAGACGAGCTGCTGCCCGCCGGTCAGCAGAAGACGATCTTCATCGTCCTTGCCAGAAAGCTCTTCCCGGCATTCCTTGCCGGTGTTCTGCTGGCGGCAATTATGGCAGCTTCCATGTCGACCGCAGACAGCCAGCTGCTGGTCGCCTCGTCGTCGTTCACCTCCGACATTTACAAGCCCGTCTTCCGCAAGAACGCTTCGGACAAGGAAATCCTCTGGATGGGAAGACTTGTGGTGCTGGCAGTTTCCGTTGTCGCCTACATCATTGCCTCGAGCAAGGGCGAGGGCGCGCAGGCAATCATGAATATGGTTGAAAACGCCTGGGGCGGCTTCGGCTCGGCGTTCGGTCCGGTCGTGATTCTCTCGCTGTTCTGGAGACGCCTGAGCTACAAGGGCGCAGTCGCTGGCGTTGTGGCAGGCGCGCTGACAGACGTTCTGTGGTACCTGTTCCTGTCCGGTCCGACCGGCGTTTATGAGCTGCTGCCGGGCTTCGCGGTCGGCATGCTGGCATGCGTAATTGTCTCGCTGCTCGACAAAGCACCCGGCAAGGAAGTCACAGATATCTTTGATAAAGCCATCAGCAAATACAACGACTGAATCAATCATAAATCCCCGTACAAGCCAAGCTTGTACGGGGATTGTTATATTTATTGGGCTTTTTTCAGCTCTGCAATATCCTGCGCCATTATCCGGTAGGCCTGCTTGAGCATCAGGATATCGTCTTCCATTTCGTCGACTCTGGATTTGAGAACCATGGTCTCGTGCAAGGTCTGAATTGCGTCAAGAATCAGGTTCATCTTCGGCATGATATCGCTTTCTACAATGACGCGCATGTTGTGCATGGACTCCTTGAGAATTTCATCTTTTTGGGTATCCATCCGTTTCTCTATATCGGCCTTTTGAATATCAATTCGTTTTTCCAAGTCGGCCTTCTGCGCGTCCATGCGCTCATTTAAGCGCTGTTCCATATGTTCCAGATATTTGAGATCTTCGCTGTCAAACATGATATATCCCTCCCCCCTATTTCCATTTTATTGATTTTGAGCGGATTGTCAACTGCGGAAATTACGTCTCTTCGTCGAGCAGCGGGCGGAAGGCGCAGTGCGCGTCGAAGCGTGTGTCGCGCGAGGCTGTGATATAGGCAAGCTGCGCGGCCGGGTCCTGCAGCACGGCGGACAGGGAAGAGACGTCCGCCTCAATCCGGGAAGCGTTGTTCGTCGAGAGGAACACACGGCCGGCGTAGGCCGCGACCTCCGGGTCGCTGGTGCCAAGGCACAGGCGGATGTTCTGGCCGAGCAGGTTTGCGGACAGGTTGTCCGCCGCGTCTAAAATCGCTTCCTGCTTGGTGACGCTGCCGGTCCAGGAGATGCGGTCAGAGTCCGGGAAGTAGAAATTGTCAAACAATACCTCGTCAAAGCCGAGCCCTGCCAGCTCCAGCGCGATGGAGGTGAGATAGCCCTGGACATCGTTGCTGTAGGGGTTGAGCCAGTAGCAATCGTTCTCGTCGGTCCACAGCGCGCCATTGTACAGCGGCAGCGCCTGTGACTGGTGCTTGAGCGCGTACTCCGGGTCGGAGAACGCGGGAACGCGGGCAATCAGCGTGACGCCCGGCTTCTGGGCAAGCTCCGAGATCAGCGCGTCGACCTGCTTGACATCCAGAACTGTTGCCATAGCGGCGCCGTTGATGGCGGAGGAGTAGTAGAAACTGCCGAAAACGCTCTTGACGTCGAGCAAAATGGCATTGTAGTCGTCCGCCTGGTCGAGCGCCTGGCGGACCTGTTCCACACCGGCCGTCAGCATGGTCGTTGTGATATAGTAACCGTTCACCTGCGTCAGCTGGCCCTGGGCGCTGGCGTCCTCTCCGGCGGCGTCCAGAACGGTATCAAACGAAAAGTCTTCTTCGCTCTGCGCAGGCTCCGGCGCACGGGCCGCCTCCAGGTGCTGGGTATAGTCCAGATGCGCGCCCGAGGCGTCGTAGGTGATGAAACGCCCGACATAGATGAACCGGCAGATGATCAGCGCGGCCAGCGCGAGCACGACGGCCAGCGCCGTCAGAAGAACGCGCTTGACAAGCCGCTTGTTGCGGTAGGAAAAAATGCGCAAAAGCGTTTCGCCCCCGTTTCCTTAGGCCAGCGCCGCGGTCACGCGGCACCAGTCGTCCTGCTGCTGGGTGGAGAGCACCTGCATACCGGCCGCTTCGATGGCGCGGACGACCTCGGAAAGCCGCGTTTTGAGAATGCCGGAGCAGATAAAGATGCTCTCTTCGGCCAAAAACGACGCCGCGGCCGGGGCCAGCGGGATAATCACGTCGGCGACAATGTTGGCAAGCACGACGTCATAATGCCGGCGGAGTGTGTTCATCATCGTCTTGTCCGCAATGACATCGCCGGTCAGCGCGACAAAGCGGTCGGGCCCGAGCTGGTTGATGGCGGCGTTCTGGCGGGCGATGTCCTCTGCCTTGGGATCGATGTCAACCGCCGTTGCGTGCGCTGCGCCGAGCAGCAGCGCCGTGATGGACAAAATGCCGCTGCCGCTGCCAAGATCCAGAACCTCTTCGCCGCCCTGGATGGCGTGCTCGAGCTCGGCCATGCACATCTGCGTGGACGCGTGCGCGCCGGTGCCGAAGATCATGCCGGGGTCAAGCAGCACCTCAACCCGGTTCTCCGGATTTTCCGGGTGCAGCCATTCCGGCACGACGAGAAGGCGGTTCCCGATGGGAAGGGGCTTATAATACTGCTTCCAGTTGTTTTCCCAGTCTTCGTCTTTCACATGCGAAAGCTCCACGGCGAGCGTGCCGAACTCGATCATCGGATACTGCTTTGGCAGCTGCCGAAGCTGGTCTTTGAGATAGGAGATGGTCTCCGGGGCGGCGGGGGAGTCTTCCAGCTACAGACGGATCTGACTCAGTCCC
>CAKUCT010000115.1 GCA_934643765.1 uncultured Oscillospiraceae bacterium | reverse complement strand
CCGTTGTTGATGAGCTTCTGTGCGCCTTCCTTCTCAGCGGTCTCGTCGTACCAGCTGCCGGTGAAGGTGACTTCCATGGTCACGCTCGGGCAGACGGAACGGGCGCCCAGGAAGAAGGAGGTGTAACCGGAGATAACTTCTGCGTAGGTGAACGCGCCGACGTAGCCGATCTTGGCCTCTTCCGCGGTGAACTCGCCATTTTCAATCATCTCATTGAGCTTCATGCCGGCAACGATACCAGCAAGATAGCGGCCTTCGTAGATGGAGGCGAATGCGTTGTGGTAATTGGCAAGGTTCTCGGTGTGAGCCTTCGTGCCGGTGGAGTGGCAGAACTCAACATCGGGGAATTCCTTGGCGGCCTGGATCATGTAGTCCTCATGGCCGAAGGAGTCAGCGAAGATGATGTTGCAGCCGGCGTCAGCCAGATCCGCAGCGGCATCGTAGCATTCCTGACCTTCGGGGATGTTCGTCTTGATGACGTACTCAACGCCCAGATCTTCGGCAGCTTCCTTGGCTGCGTTGATGAAGTTCAGGTCGTAGGTGGAGTTTTCATCATGGAGCATGATGAAGCCAACCTTGAAATCAGCCGGAGCAGTAGCAGTGGTCTCTTCTGCAGCGGGAGCGTCGGCCGTGTCGTCGGTCTTTTCTTCCGTGGTGGTCTCTGCAGCGGGAGCGTCAGTCTTGGTTTCCGTGGAGGCAGGGGCGTCGGAGTTGGACGCACATGCAGCCAGGGCAAACACCATGACCAGCGCCAGAAGCAATGCAATGATCTTTTTCATTTTAGCAATTCCTCCTAAAATTTTTGTGTGTCTGCATGAGTTCGTGCAAAACAACTAAATGATTTTGCATGCGAATCAAGTGCCTTTATTTTACATGATTTATGCAAGAAATGCAATCCCCTTTCAAAAAAATATTTGGTTTTTGTACGCTTTTGCGTGTTTTCGACCATGTTGACCTAACAAATTTTTAGGTTTTCGCGGCAAATGGATGCTTTGCACAGAAACGGCAGGTGAAAGTTGTTCAATATGCTGCCACGCGATTTTGACAATTCTGTGCGCTTTCAACAAGATGCCTAAAAAATATTTAGTTTTTTCGGCCCTTCGTGTATTTGCTGCATGGTTCGGGCGGGAATTTGTGAAGTTTGTTGGACAGATGTCGTGGAAAAGCGGGGGAAAACATGCTATGATATACGAAGAAGTCCGCAAAACTTTTATTCCGCGCCGCAGGCCGCCGGGCGGCGGCGCATGAACAGAGGGTTATTATGATGAACGAACAGTTCTTTCTGCACGGGACGCTGCTCTACAGCAGCAGCCCGGATACCATTGAAATTGTTGAAAACGGCTGGCTCTTGTGCCGGGACGGAAAGGCGGCCGGCGTGTTCCGGAGTCTTCCGGAGCGCTTCCGGGACTATCCGGTCAAGGATTACACCGACAAGCTCATCATTCCAGGCATGACGGATCTGCATGTCCACGCGCCGCAGTTTTCCTTCCGCGGGCTCGGGATGGATCTGGAGCTTCTGGAGTGGCTCAACACCTATACGTTCCCGGAGGAGTCCAAATACGAGGACCTGACGTATGCCGAGGCCGCCTACGGAAGCTTTGTGTCGCATCTGCAGCGCAGCACGACCACGCGCGCGTGCATCTTTGCGACGCTGCATCCGCCGGCGACGCTGCTTCTGATGCAGAAGTTAGAAGACGCGGGGCTGGATACCTATGTCGGCAAGGTCAACATGAACCGCAACTGTCCGGGGTATCTTCGCGAAATTTCAACCAACCAGGCTATCCGCGATACAGAACGCTGGGTGATCGAGTCGCGCGAGCGGTTTTCAAGAACGAAGCCGATTCTGACGCCGCGGTTCATCCCGTCGTGCACGGACGATCTGATGTATGCACTGTCCCGGCTGCGCACGAAGTATGATCTTCCGGTGCAGAGCCATCTGTCTGAGAACCTGGGCGAGATTGACTGGGTGAAGGAGCTGTGTCCGCGCTCAAAATTCTACGGCGACGCGTATGACCAGTTCGGCATGTTCGGCGGCGGCTATCCCTGCATCATGGCGCACTGCGTGCACTCAAATGACGCGGAGCAGGAGCTGATGCTAAAGCGCGGGGTCTATATCGCGCACTCGCCGGAGTCGAATATCAATCTGGCCTCGGGCGTCGCGCCGATCAATCAGTTTATTGACCGGGGACTGCATGTGGGTCTGGCCACCGATGTCGCCGGCGGCAGCCACGAGAGCATGCTCCGAGCGATGATGCACGCCATCCAGGCGTCCAAGCTGCGCTGGCGGCTGCTGGATCAGAGCGTGAAGCCGATGAGCTTTGAGCGGGCGTTTTATCTTGCCACGATGGGTGGCGGCCAGTTTTTCGGAAAGGTCGGATCGTTCCTTGACGGGTACGCGCTGGACGCCGTCGTTCTCGACGATACGTCTCTGGAGCATCCGCAGGCGCTCTCGGCCCGCGCGCGGCTGGAGCGCATGGTGTATCTGGCGGACGAGCGGAACGTGACGGCAAAGTTTGTCTCCGGAAAACAGATTTATAATACTTAATAGGAAAGAGTCCCCGGCGCGGAAGGTTTCCGCGCCGGGGATTTTGGGCTGCCCGGGCGGAATCTCTAAATTTTCAGGAAAGATATGTGCTGTTTTCGGGGAGTGCTATACTTGTATCACGTGTAATATTGTGGTATAATACCATACCGAAATTGGGGCGGTTTGTGCGGAAAACGGACCGTACAGGTACGCCGGAGAGACAAAGGAAGCAAACATGAACGTTGCAGATATTCACGCGCACGTGTTCCCGGACCGGCTGGCAGACAAGGCGGCGGGCTCGATCGGCGCGTTTTATGGATGTGAGATTCACAGGACGGCGAGTGTGGAAAATCTGGTCGCGCATGAGCGCGCGGCGGGCATCAGCCGGTTCGTGATGAGCAATTCCGCGACGACGCCGCACCAGGTGCGCAGCATCAACGATTTTTTGTCGCAGGCGGCAAAATCGGTTCCGGGCGCGGTTGCCTTCGGCTCCATTTTCCCGGGCATGGACGGCGCGGAGGAGGAACTGGAGCGGGCCAAGGCGCTCGGCATCCGGGGGCTGAAAATCCATCCGGATTTTCAGAAGCTTCCGATCGACGAGCCCTGCGCAATCGCAACCTACCGCAAGGCTGCGCAGCTGGGGCTGCCGGTGCTGTTCCACATGGGAGACGACCGGTACGATTTTTCAAGTCCGGAGCGGCTGACAAATCTTCTGCGGCAGGTGCCGGATCTGCAGGTCATTGCCGCGCATTTCGGCGGTTGGCGCGCGTGGGAGCGCTCGTATGAGCACCCGCAGCCGGAGGGCGTTCTTTATGACACCTCAAGCACCATTCCGATGATTCCGCGAGACATGGTTCTGCGGATGCTTGACCGGTTCGGGCCGGAGCGGTTCTTGTTCGGGACAGATTTTCCCATGTGGTCGCCGAAAGAAGAGCTGGCGCGCTTTGCGGCGCTGGGGCTTGACGAGGACACACAGCAGAAGATTCTCTATGGTAACTTTATGAAGCTGCTCGGCCTGCACGACGATGCGGACGACGCGGCGAAGGGAGATTGAAGGATGTATCAGATCGGCGTAGATATCGGCGGAACCAATATCAAAGTTGGCCTTGTGAGCGATGATCTGAAGCTTCTGCAGAAGCTGAGCGTGCCGTTTCCACATGAGGGCGCGCCGCGCGTGGTGGAGGTCATTTCCGAGACTGCGGATACGCTTCTTGCAAGGCAGGGCGCCTCGCGCGCAGAGCTGGAGAGCGTCGGCATTGTCGTCCCGGGCAGCATTGACCCCACGGGAGAGCATGTGATTGATGCGCATAACCTTGGTTTTCACAATGTGCCCCTGCGCGCGCTTGCGCAGGAGAAATTTGCGGGCACTGCGGTTTATATCGCAAACGACGCCAACGGCGCGGCGTTGGCCGAGCTCTATATGGGCGCGTTCCGCGGCTGCAGAACGGCGGTGCTGCTGACGCTCGGCACGGGTCTGGGCGGCGGCATCATCCTCGGCGGCCATATGTTCAACGGCGGCATGAATCAGGGCGTGGAGCTCGGGCATGCGTATCTGGTAAACGGCGGCGAGCACTGCACGTGCGGCAACGACGGCTGCATGGAAGCGTACTGCGCGGCAAGCGCGCTGGCGCGCGACGGAAGGCGCGCGATGCGCCGGCACCCGGAGAGCCTGATTGCCGAAAAGGCGGCGGGCAATGCGGAAAATGTGGATGCGAAGCTTGTTATCGACTGCGCGAAGGCGGGCGACGAGACGGCAAAGACGGTCTTTGACGGCTATCTTGACAGCTTGAGCTCGGCCTGCGCGTCGGTTTATAATATTCTCGACCCGGAGGTGCTTGCCATCGGCGGCGGCGTCTGCGGCGCGGGAGCGTTCTTGTTTGAGCCTTTGCAGGAGCTTGTCACAAAGAGGTGCTTCTACAAGACGCGCGGGAAGCTTGTCCCGGCAGAGCTCGGCAACGACGCCGGTATGATCGGCGCGGCCATGCTCCACCGTGATGCACAATCATAGATCATCCTGAACTGGAGGTAATTTTAGTATGGTAAGAATTGATTTGAGCGGTACAAAGGCATTCAAGGCCTCGGCGCCCGACTGCGAAAAGGCGCAGCGCGCCATCGACGCCCTGCAGAACGGCACCGGCGCCGGCAGCGACTACATCGGCTGGATTGACCTGCCGGTAAACTACGACAAGGAAGAGTTCGCGCGCATCCAGGCGGCGGCGAAGAAGATCCAGTCTAACTCCCAGGCGCTGGTTGTCATCGGCATCGGCGGCAGCTATCTCGGCGCGCGCGCGGTTGTGGAGCTGCTGCGCAGCCCGAACTACAACGCGCTGAAGAAATCCACGCCGGACATCTACTTCGCGGGCAACGGCATTTCTTCCGATGCGCTGACGGAGATCATCGCCATGATTGGCGACCGCGATTTCTCCGTGAACGTCATCTCCAAGTCCGGCACGACGACCGAGCCCGCCATCGCCTTCCGCATTTTCAAGGAGATGCTGGAAAAGAAGTACGGCAAGGAAGGCGCGAAGGAGAGAATCTTTGCCACGACCGACAAGGCAAAGGGCGCGCTTAAGACGCTTGCAACCAACGAGGGCTATGAGAGCTTCATCGTTCCGGACGACATCGGCGGCCGCTACTCGGTTCTGACGGCTGTGGGCCTGCTGCCCATCGCGGTCAGCGGCGTGGACATTGAAAAGCTGATGCATGGCGCACAGATGGAGCGCGAGACCATTCTCGCCGAGGGTGTCAAGAGCGCAGCCGCGCAGTACGCCATGAGCCGCCAGCAGCTGTCTGACGACGGCAAGCACATCGAAATTCTGGCAGCCTATGAGCCGTCGTTCCGCTTCATGTCCGAGTGGTGGAAGCAGCTGTACGGCGAGTCTGAGGGCAAGGACCAGACGGGCATTTTCCCGGCTTCTGTCGACCTGACGCCGGATCTGCACTCGATGGGCCAGTATATGCAGCAGGGCCGCAGAATGCTGCAGGAGACGGTCGTGTTCTTTGACAAGGCAAGAACGTCCATTTGCGTCCCGTCTGACGCGGAAAATCTCGACGGCCTGAACTATCTTGCCGGCCGTGAGATGAGCTATATCAACGAGAAGGCCATGGAGGCGACCAAGGCTGCGCACATCGACGGCGGCGTTCCCGTGACGGAAATCCGTCTGCCGGAAATCTGCGAAGAGACGGTCGGCGCGCTCATTTACTTCTTTGAGTATTCGTGCGGCGTGTCCGGTTATATCTCCGGCGTCAACCCCTTCAACCAGCCCGGCGTTGAGGCTTACAAGACCAACATGTTCAAGCTGCTCGGCAAGCCCGGCTATACGAACTGATTCAGAAACAGAGAAGAAATATGCAGAAAACCGGCCAGGCGCTGTTTGCGCCTGGCCGGTTTGTGTCTTTGCCAGCTGAACTTCCGATGGGAGAAAAATAGCGCACCTTTGGCTGTAACAAAGGCGCGCTACTTAAAAAGAGATATCATCGATGATGCTATTTTACCCGGTTCCCCGGCGCGGCGCAAGCCTCCCCGGGGGATATTTTTTTGTTTATTTTGCGCCGGGGTCAAAGGTCTCAAAGATGCCGATGCTGCCGGCTTGTTCCGCGTCCAGAAGATCCTGCTGTTTGCGGATGGTCCAGCTGACTTCCTGAATGCCCCACAGGCTGCGGCAAAGACGCGGCGCGAGGCAGGTGCGGTCCTCATACTTGTAGGCAATGAAGTCCGGGCGGGTCAGGAAGTTCAGAAGCATGTTTCCGGCGACGATGCGCTCATACCACGCAAGACCGGCATGCTCCTTGGAAAAGTCCATCGAAAGCTGGCCGCGGCAGATCTGCGGGCGGAGCTTTTTGACATCCAGCAGACAGAACGGATCAAAGGACTCGATACAGAACGTACCCTTGTAGCTGTCCAGCCGCTCGCAGACGGCCTTGGAG
>CAKUCT010000114.1 GCA_934643765.1 uncultured Oscillospiraceae bacterium | reverse complement strand
ACACCGGCAAGCAGAAGCTTGTTGACACCGGTGGACGTGTTGACCGTTTCAACAAGAAATACGGCCTGAAGTAAGAAGCAAGTCCGCACCAGCGTATTGGTGCGGGCTTTTTTCATATCTGCGAAATTTGTCGCAACGGAGGAACTATGGAACAGACCAGACAGGCGGCGGGCGAGAAGGCGGTTCTGGCAGGACTCGACGCCGCCTGCTTTACAAAAGAGGAAACCGCGAGCGAAACGTCTTTGCAGGAGCTGGAGGCGCTTTTGGAGACGGCGGGCGGCGAGTGCGTGGGCAAGGTCCTGCAGTCCCGGCCGACGCCGGACCCGCACAGCTTTGTCGGCCAGGGCAAGGCGGAGGAAATCCGCGAGTTGGTCAAGGAAACGGGCGCAAAACTCGTGATTTTTGACAACGATCTGTCTCCGTCACAGATCAAGGCGCTCGAAGCGCTCACATGCGCGTCGGTGCTGGACCGCAGCGCGCTGATTCTTGATATTTTTGCCCAGCGGGCCAAGACCCGCGAAGGTAAGCTCCAGGTGGAGCTTGCACAGTACCAGTATTATCTGCCGCGGCTGACCGTCTGGAACGAGACAATGGGCCGCCTTGGCGGCGGCATCGGCACGAGAGGTCCGGGCGAGACGCAGCTGGAGACCGACAAGCGGCACATCCGCGCGCGCGTGGCGCGCCTGCTGCAGGAACTTTCAGATGTTCGGCAGGTGCGGGGCGTACAGCGGCGGCAGCGGATGAAAAACAACGTGCCGGTGGTGGCGCTGGTCGGCTACACCAACGCGGGCAAATCGACCATTCTGAACGCGCTTACGGGCGCGGATATTCCGGCCAACAACCGGCTTTTCGATACGCTGGACACGACGACGCGGCAGCTGACGGTTTCAGATACGTGCCAGGTGTTGCTCTCGGATACCGTCGGCTTTATCGCAAAGCTTCCGCACCATCTGGTAGAAGCCTTCAAGGCGACGCTCGAGGAGCTGGAGTACGCGGATGTTCTGATTCATGTGATCGACAGTTCGGATGCAGAGCGGCAGGACCATATGGCGGTTGTCGAGCGGCTTATCGAGCAGCTGGCGAAGCCCGGCGTGCCGGTCATCCGGTGCTATAATAAATGTGACCTTCTTTCCGAGGAGGACCAGCCGCGCGAGACGGGAAGCGTCTGCATATCGGCCCGGACGGGCCAGGGCGTGGACGAGCTTCTGAAGAGAATCGAGCAGGAGCTCGGCAAGGGGCTTCATCAGTGCACGTTCTTGCTTCCCTACAGCATGGCAGGCTTTCTCGACACGCTTCACCAGAATGCGAAGGTGCTGCGCGCCGGCTATCAGGCGGACGGCATTGAGGTGGAGGCGGTTGTGGACGATGTGCTGTACGGAAAATTGTCCGCGTACCGAAAGGAGTAACGGATGGAAGGATATCTTGTCCCGCGCGAAGCGGCACAGGCGGAATATATCGAAAAAAAGTCCCGTTTTATTGGGCAGGTGTTTCCGGTAGAATCGGAGCAGGCGGCCAAAGAGATTTTAGAGCGCGTGCGCAAGCAGCACTATGACGCGCGGCACAACTGCTGGTGCTATATTTTAAAGGGCGGCGCCAAGCGCTACAGCGACGACGGCGAGCCCCAGGGCACGGCCGGTCAGCCGATGCTGAATGTGTTTGAGCGCGAGGGCGTTGTGAATGTGATGTGCGTTGTGACGCGGTATTTCGGCGGCATTCTGCTCGGCGCAGGCGGCCTTTGCAGAGCCTATACCAAGGCGGCGAAGGACGCGCTGGATGCGGCAGGGATTGCGAAGATGCAGCCCTGGCTGCGCGAGGAACTGCGTTGCCCGTATGCGCTGTTTGAACGCGTGAAGCTGCTCATTGCGCAGAAGGGCGGCTTGCTGGAGGACGCGGCATACGGCGCGGAAATTTTGGTGACGCTGCGCATCCCGGATGGGCAGGACGCGGCGCTTGGCGCTGCGCTGCGCGAGCTTTCGAGCGGCGCGATGCAGCTGCGCGAGCTGGAAAAAATTTTCTGCGCCGGGTAAACAATGCAACCAAACGTTCAAACTTTCGTCATGTTTTTATGATATAAACGGAGGTGTAGAAATGACAGCCCGTGAACGCATGGAACAAGAAGAGTACATGCGCCTGTCGGCAAAGGCGCAGAAGGCGGCCGAAACCAAGGGCAGGCTCTATCCCGCCGAAGAGAGCGACACGAGAACCTGTTATCAGCGCGACGCCGACCGGATTTTGCACAGCAAGTCTTTCAGAAGGCTTATGCACAAGACGCAGGTGTTTCTCTCGCCGGAGGGCGATCATTACCGCACCCGCATGACCCACACGCTGGAGGTCAGCCGGATTGCGCGGACGATCTGCCGGGCGCTGCGGCTCAATGAGGATCTGGCCGAGGCCGCGGCCTACGGGCACGATCTGGGCCACACGCCGTTCGGCCACGCAGGCGAGGCGGCGCTTTCCGATATGATGGGCACGCCCTTCCGCCACAATGAGCAGTCGCTGCGCGTGGTGGACAAGCTCGAGCGCGACGGCGACGGGCTGAATCTCACCTATGAGGTGCGTATGGCGATTCTCGGCCATACGGGGCCGCATATCCCTGAGACGCTGGAGGGGCAGGTGCTGCGGGTATCCGACCGCATTGCCTATATCAACCATGACATTGACGACGCCATCCGCGCGGGCATTTTGTGCGAGGCGGATATTCCGCGCGATATCGCGGAAATTCTCGGCTCGTCCCACTCAACCAGAATCAACACGCTGGTGGAGGATATGATCTCCAACACGCAGACGACGGGTGTGCTCGGCATGCAGCCGGAAGTGGCAGAGGCGATGGACCAGCTGCGCACGTTCATGTTTGAACGGGTTTACACCAACCCGAAGGCCAAGGGCGAGGAGTCCAAGGCCAAGGAGATCATGCGCAGGCTCTTTGACTATTACTATACGCACCCGGACAAGCTTCCGGCGGATTTTATCCCGCAGCTGGACTTCGACGGCATCAGCCGCACCATCTGCGACTACATTGCCGGTATGACTGACAAATACGCAATCTATAAATATTCTGAAATTTTTATCCCGACAGCCTGGCAGGTGCGATAAGCTGCGGCAGGCGCGAAAGGAGGCGGCGCCATGGCGTTCCCGGCGGCATTTCTGGACGAACTGAATCAGAGAAACCCGATTGAAGATGTTGTGGGCCAGTATGTCTCGCTGACGCGCAAGGGTTCAAACCTGTTTGGCCTGTGCCCGTTCCACGGGGAGAAGACGCCGTCTTTTTCCGTCGCGCCGGACAAGGGAATTTACTATTGCTTCGGCTGCCACAAGGGTGGCGGCGTGATCAATTTCATCATGGAAATCGAGTCCCTGAGCTATCCGGACGCGGTGCGGTTTCTGGCCAAGCGCGCGGGGCTGGAGGTGCCGGACGACGAGCAGTACCAGTCGCAGTATCAGAAGCAGGAGCGGCTCTGGGCCGTCTGCAAGGACGCGGCGCGGTTTTTCCACCAGAAGCTGCTCGAACCCTGCGGGGCGGAGGCCAGGGCCTATATTGTAAAGCGAGCGCTGAGCAAATCGACAGTTACGCGCTTTGGCCTCGGGTACTCGCCCAACGAGTGGTCGGCGCTTTTGGACGCGCTGACGAAAAAAGGGTATTCGCGCGAGGAGATTTTGGAGGCGGGCCTTGCCGTAAACGGCAAAAACGGCGGCATGTACGACCGGTTTCGCAACCGCCTGATGTTCCCGATCATCGACGTGCGCGGCAATATCATCGGCTTTGGCGGAAGAGTCATGGACGACTCGACGCCAAAGTATCTGAACTCGCCCGAGACGCTGATTTTCAACAAACGAAGGAACCTGTTCGCCCTCAATATCGCCAAAAAGAGCAAGCAGGGAAGAATCATCCTGACGGAAGGGTATATGGACGCCATCGCGCTGCACCAGTACGGTTTTGACTGTGCGGTCGCCTCACTCGGCACGTCGCTCACGGAAGAGCACGCAAGCATTCTGGCAAAATACACCGATCAGGTGGTGCTGACCTATGACGGCGACGAGGCAGGGCAGAACGCGACCAGACGCGCCATCCCGATGCTCGAGAAGACGGGCATTCAGGTGAAGGTGCTTCGGATGCAGGGGGCGAAGGACCCGGACGAGTTTCTCAAAAAATACGGCGCGGACCGCTTTTCCTTGCTGCTCGACCAGTCGGAGAATCAGGCCGAGTACCGGCTGGAGAGTCTGAAGCGGAAGTTTGATCTGACGCAGGACGAGCAGCGTGTGCAGTTTCTGCAGCAGGCGGCCGATCTGGTTTCAAGCTTCCCAAGCCCTGTGCAGCGCGAGGTATACGGCGCGCGCGCCGCAGAGGCTGCGGGCATTTCGGCGCAGGCGATGAAGCTGGAGGTGGACAAAGCCTTCCGGCGGCGCCGGGCGATCGAACGAAAAAAACAGCAGGCGCAGGATTTGTCCCCCGCCCGCCAGCAGCAGCCGCAGGTGCAGGGCATCCGGTATGACAATGTCCGCTCGGCGATGGCCGAGGAGGGGCTTCTGCGGCTGGTTCTGAAGGAGCCGGCGCTGCTGTATGACGTGAAGCTCCGGGCGGAGCAGTTTTCTTCGCCGCTGCTCGGGCGGGCGTTTGCGGCGCTGCAGGAGCGGCAGAGCGCGGGCGCGCAGGTGAACCTGGCTGCGCTGGAGGGATCGTTCACGCAGGCGGAGATGGCCCATCTTTCGATGGTGGCGCAGAAGCGCGACACGACGGTATCCGATCAGGCGCTGAAGGATTACATCCGGATTATTACCGAAGAATATGACAAGGCGCATCTGTCCGGCCCGGAGGGGCTTTTGCAGATGGCGCAGAGAAAGAAACAAATGGAACACGGAGGTTAGACGATGACAAAAGAACTGGAATTGCTGGGGAAAATGGATCTGACCGAAGAAAACCGCGCGAAGCTGCAGGCGTTGCTGGAAGAGGCAAAGAAGACCGGCAAGGTCGCGTCCAAGAAGCTGGTGGAAACGCTCGACGCCGTAGACGCAACCGAAGAGCAAACCGAAAAATTCTACGACGTGCTGGAGACGGCCGGCGTGGAAATCGATGTGTCGGACGTGCTGGATCTCATCGGAACGGCCGAACTGGACAACCCGACGCTTGGAGAAATGCAGGCCATCGAAGACGAGGGCCTGGATGTACAGACGGATAATTTTGACGAGCTGGATGACGCGAACGTCAAGCTGGACGATCCCATCCGGATGTATCTCAAGGAAATCGGCAAGATCAAGCTGCTGAGTCCGGAGGAAGAGCTCGAGGTGGCCAAGAAAATGGCCGAGGGCGATGAGCAGGAGCGCGATGCCGCGCGCAAGCGCATGTCAGAGGCCAATCTCCGGCTGGTGGTGTCGATTGCGAAGCGCTATGTGGGCCGGGGCATGCAGCTGTTGGATCTGATCCAGGAGGGCAATCTGGGGCTGATGAAGGCCGTTGAAAAATTTGACTACACTAAGGGCTACAAGTTCTCAACCTACGCCACCTGGTGGATTCGCCAGTCGATCACAAGAGCCATTGCCGATCAGGCAAGAACCATCCGTATTCCGGTACATATGGTGGAGACGATCAACAGAGTCCTGCGCACGTCGCACGCGATGGTGCAGAAGCTCGGCCGCGAGCCGACGACGACGGAGATTGCCAAGGAACTCCATATGGATGTGAACAAGGTGGAGGAGATTCTGAAGATCGCGCAGGAGCCGGTGTCTCTCGAGACGCCGATCGGCGAGGAAGAGGACAGCCACCTGGGCGATTTCATTCAGGACGACGAGGCGTCCCAGCCCTCGGAGGAGGCGTCGTATACGCTGCTGCGCGAGCAGCTGGAGGAGGTTTTGTCCACGCTGACCCCGCGCGAAGAGCAGGTGCTGCGGATGCGCTTCGGTCTGGTGGACGGCAAGCCGCATACGCTGGAGGAGGTCGGCAAGGAGTTTGACGTGACGCGCGAGCGCATCCGTCAGATCGAGTCCAAAGCGCTGCGCAAGCTGCGCCATCCCTCCAGAAGCAAAAAGCTGCGCGATTTCCTGAACTGAGCGGGCGAGAAAATTTTCCTTGACATTGCGGAAAATATCCGTATGATAGGACTTGTCTTAAAGAAAACCGTTTTACGGAGGAATAAGCAATGTTTGAAAAAATCCAATCCTATCTGGCAAATCAGCTGGACATTTCTGCAGACGAAATCACGCGCGAGACCACCTTTGAAAGCCTCGGCATCGATTCGCTGGACACCGTTGAAATGGTAATGGATCTGGAAGAGCAGCTGGGCGTGGACCTGGAGCTCGAAGAAAAGCTCACAACGGTTGGCGAGCTGGTCGATTTTGTAGAAAGCAAGTTGGACTGATCCTTTTCTGCGAACCGGAGATCCGGTACGCAGTAAGGCTGCACTACTCGGGGAGATAGCGGTGCCTTGTTACCCGCAATCCGCTACAGCGGGGAGGAATTCCCGACGGAGG
>CAKUCT010000113.1 GCA_934643765.1 uncultured Oscillospiraceae bacterium | reverse complement strand
CCCCTGGGGGTTCCCTTTGTGGTTTCTTTCTTTTGCGAAGCGTTTTCTTTCTTTTGCTCAAAAGAAAGAAAATGCGTAGAACCAACCGGCAAGTTTTGCCGGAAAATATCTGGCGCTTGCCGCCACGGCAAAATGAAAAGACACCCTGGCATGCAATGCCAGAAAGAGCGGGCGGCTCCCACCGCCTCATACTGCCGCCCTTTTTCGTTTGCCTTTTTTAGGCTGCCTGAAAAAAGAAACGAAAAGTTTACAATTTCCCATCAAGAAAATTGCAAACCCACTTTCCTCTTTCCCTTGGTTGTGATACAATGTACAGTACTATCGCTATGCCCATAAAGGGTGTGGCAGGATTGACAAAGGAACGAACGACATGCTCGAATTGCTTTCCCCCGCGGGCTCGATGGAGGCGCTGCGCGCCGCTGTGCAGAACGGAGCCGACGCGGTTTATCTTGGATATGATATGTTCAACGCGCGGATGGGCGCGCAGAATTTCTCGGCCGACGAGCTGCAGGAGGCGATTGTCTACTGTCACGTGCGCGGCGTGAAGGTGCATCTGACGCTTAACACCCTGGTCTCTGACCGGGAGATGGCGCGCGCGGCGGAGGTCATCCGCGCGGCGGCGGTGTTCGGCGTGGACGCGTTTATTGTGCAGGATCTTGGCATGGTGCAGCTGTGCAAGGAAATTGCGCCGTCGGTTCCCATCCACGCTTCAACCCAAATGTCCATCCATTCGCTGGAGGGCGTTGTGGCCGCAGCGGAGCTTGGCTGCAGCCGCGTGGTGCTGGCGCGGGAGCTTCCGATGGAGCAGATCCGCCACATCTGCCGCAGGAGCCCGGTGGAAATCGAAGTGTTTGTCCATGGCGCGCTGTGCATGTGCTATTCCGGCCAGTGCTATCTTTCCAGCGTGATTGGCAGGCGCTCCGGCAACCGCGGCCAGTGCGCGCAGCCGTGCCGGCTTCCGTATGGCTACGGCCGGTTTGAGGCGACAAGATATCCCTTGAGCCTGAAAGACAACTGTCTGGTGGAGCATCTGCGCGAGCTTGAACGCATGGGTGTGGCCTCCGCTAAAATTGAGGGCCGGATGAAGCGGCCGGAGTATGTGGCCGTTGTGACCAAGGCCTATCGCGCGGCGCTGAACGGCAAGCGCATCACGCCGGACGATATGCGCCAGCTGGAGGCGGTTTTCTCCCGCCAGGGCTTCACGCAGGGCTATTACGAGGGCAAAACCGGCCCGGATATGTTCGGCACCCGGCAGGAACAGCCGGAGACAAACAAAGAGCTGTTTTCCGCGGCGCGAGCCACCTATGAGACGGGCGAGACGCCGCGTGTGCCGGTCAAGTTTTATGCCATGGTGCGGCCCGGCCAGCCGGCGCAGCTGGCGGTGGAGGATGAGGACGGACACGTGTGCAAGGCCGTGGGCCCCGTGCCGGAGCAGGCGCTGGTGCACTCGCTGACGGCAGAGGATCTGGAGGCCCGGCTCAAAAAAACAGGCGGCACGCCCTATTATTGCACGATGGTGCGTTCGGTGGTTGACCCGGGGCTGATGCTTCCGGCGTCCAGCATCAACGCCATGCGCCGTGAGGTGATCGCGGAGCTGACGGCACGGCGCGGCCGCGTCGCGCTGCCGAAGACGAACGCCTATAATAAGCCTGCGCTCTACGACGGTATGTCCGGCGAGCCGCAGTTGAGTGTTTCGGTCCGCTCTGCCGCGCAGATCACGCAGCGTCTGATTGCGGAAAAGCCGGCGGTTCTGTATGTGCCGCTGTCGGAGCTCTATGAAAATCCGGAGCTGGCAAGGTCCATCGACGTGGAGACGCAGCTGGCGGCGGTGCTGCCGCGCGTCGTGTGGTCGAGCGAAAACGCCGGTCTTGCCGAGCAGCTGCGCGCGGTCTATGCGATGGGCGTGCGGCAGCTTCTGGTGGGAAATCTCGGACAGATCAAGATTGCCAAGGCGGCGGGCTTTGCCGTGCGCGGCGATTTTGGACTTAATATCTATAATTCCCGGGCTATGCACTATTTAAGAATGCAGGGCGTGGACTCGCAGCTTCTGTCCTTTGAGATGACGCTGCCGCAGATTCGCGATATTTCCAAGGCTGTGCCGGCGGAGGTTTTGATCTATGGCAGGCTTCCGCTGATGCTGATGGAAAACTGCGTGATGAAAAACCGCACGGGCACCTGCTTGTGTCAGACTACGCAGACAAAGCTGACCGACCGCATGGGAGAGGAGTTCCCGATTGTCAAGGATCCCGGCACATGCCGCAACATCCTGCTCAACGGCAAGAAGCTTTACCTGCTTGATAAAAAAGAAGCCTTCCGCGGCATGGGCCTGTGGGCGCTGCGCCTGCAGTTCACGACGGAAAACCCGAGCGAGGTGGACAGAGTCCTGGCGGAGTACCGCGGCGGCGCGCACTTTGAACCGGGCACCTGCACCAGAGGGCTCTATAACCGCGGCGTTGAGTAAGATATGCAAGAAAAAGAAGGGCAAGACAATGATCATTCTAGCGTCCAAATCGCCCCGCAGAAAGCAGCTGCTTTCTATGCTGGGGCTGGAGTTTACCGTACAGACGGCAGATATTGACGAAACCATGGACCCGGGCCAGAGCCCGGCGCACGAGGTGGCGGCAGTGTCCGCCCGGAAGGCGGCGAAAATTGCAAAGACCGCCGCGGCGGACGATGTCGTCATTTCAGCAGACACCATCGTCGTGATTGACGGCGCGATTCTTGGAAAGCCGAAGGATGAGCAGGATGCGGCGCGGATGCTGCGTCTGCTGTCCGGCAGGACACATACGGTCTACACCGGTCTGACGGTCTGCCGCGGCGAACACGTCAGCACACAGGTCGTCTCAACGCAGGTGACCTTCCGGCCCCTGGCGGATGCGGAGATTGACGCGTATATCCGAACCGGCGAGCCCATGGATAAGGCCGGTTCCTACGGCATCCAGGGCTACGGCGCGATGCTGGTGTCGCATCTGGATGGGGATTATTTCTCCGTGATGGGGCTGCCGGTGTGTACGCTCTGTCAGATGCTGCGCGCGGCCGGGGTTCCGATTCTCGGCCAGGCCGGATAACAGGATTTCTCACAAAAAGTTTTCTCACAAGGAAGTGATCGATTGAAAAAGAATTTCTGGACCGGGCGGCTGAAGACGATTTTGATTGTCGCTGTGGTTCTGGCCGTGGTGGTGGCGGTGATTCTCGGCATCACGAGCGGCGCCAGCTTCGGAGAAAATGTCGTGGGGACCATTCTCTCCCCGTTCCGCGCGGGCATTGCGGCCATCGACCGGCAGGCTGAGCGGTATTATAACTATCTGTTTGGCTTTGAGGCGCTGCAGGCGGAAAACGCGGAGCTTCAGAAAAAAATTCTCGCCATGGAAGAAGATGTGCGCACGGCGGAGGAGTATCAGCGCGAAAACGAGCATTTGCGGGCGCTGCTGAACCTCAGCGAAGAGCATGAGGACTACAGCTTCGTTTCGGCCTATGTCATTTCGTGGGACTCTTCGGATTATAAAAGCGCGTTTACCATCGGCAAGGGGACGGCCTCAGGGCTGGAAGAGGGCATGTGCGCCGTGACGGAAAACGGGCAGGTGGTGGGCCTGATTACAAAGGTCGGCCTCAACTGGGCCACGATCACGACGATCATGGACTCGTCGCTGGAGATCAGCGCCTCCATTGCATCCTCCGGCTACACCGGCGTGGTGCAGGGCACCTATCTTCCCGACGGCAGCAGCATCCTTCGTATGAACTATCTGCTGACCGACGCGATCATCAAAAATGACGACCAGGTTGTCACAACCGGCTCGACGCTCTATCCGCGCGGGCTGCTGCTCGGATATATCACGAACGCCAGCCAGGATGAGACCGGTGTCGCCAAATACGCGACGCTGAACCCATCGTGTGATCTTGACAAGCTGGAGCAGGTGTTTATCATCACCGAATACGCAAATCAGTAAAAAACATACCCGGCAAAGGAGGCAGACGCCATGCGGGAAAAATATAAAAACGCCCTGATGTGGGCCTTATACGCGGCGCTGTTTCTGCTGGTCATTCTGGTGCAGACCGTGAGCTTCGGCCGGCCGCGCTTCCTGGGCGCAAAGCTGTGCTTTGTGCCAGTGCTGGTTGCGTGCGTGGCAATGCACACCGGAAGCGAGGGCGGGGCTGTGTTTGGCTTGGCCTGCGGGCTGGTGTGGGCGCTGACCGGGGCAGACGGCGGCGCGCTTCATATCGTGCTTCTGAGCGTGTGCGGCGCGATTGCGGGATATCTTTGCGACAGGTATCTGGTGCGCTCGCTGGTGTCGGCGCTGATGATGAGTCTGATGTCGCTTCTGATCTGCCAGGTTATTTTATTCTTATTCAAGTGTTTCCTGAGTACCATCGGGATTCAGGCCGCGGGCCAGATGCTGGTGCAGATCGGGCTTTCCATGCTCGCCTGTCCGCTCATTTATCTGGCCGCATGGGCAATTCGAAAGGCAGGTGCTTAGCCCATGGCAAGACGATCCAAGTTTCGGATGGTGTTGTTGATTGCGATCATTCTTGCAATCATGTGTGTGTTTTTGCTGCGAATGTATTCTCTCGCGGCGACAAGCCCCGACGAGTTGGCCACGGCGGACGCGGACTCCATGACCTACCGCACAACCGTGGAGGCGGCCAGAGGCTGTATTTTGGACCGCAACGGCAATGTTCTGGTGTCCAACCGCGCGACATACAACATTGTCATTGTCAACTTCGTGCTGTTCAATACGCCGTCGCCGAATGAAAACATTCTGCGGCTGCTGCAGATGTGCCAGGAGCTCGGCATCGAATGCCAGAGCCATTTCCCCGTGACAAACACCAGACCCTATGAATACGACATGCAGAGTCTGGACACGACCTGGCAGGGCTATTTCAGAACGTTCCTCAACTACCGTGACTACGATTTGGATATTTCCGCGCCGACTTTGATGCGCAATCTGCGCGAGGCGTATAAAATTCCGAATGATTGGAGTCAGGAAGACGTCTATAACGTCATCGCGGTCCGGTATGAGCTGGAGCTCCGAAGTGTGGACGGCGTGGGTCTGGAAAACTATATGCTGGCAGAAGACGTCGACGCAGAATCGCTGGCGGCGATTGCCGAGCTCGGTATCCCCGGCGTCATTGTCCAGTCCGGCACGGTGCGTGAATATAAAACCGCATATGCTGCGCACCTTCTCGGTACGCTTGGCAAAATGGAGGCCGCGGACTGGGAGTTTTACAAGGACAAAGACTACGCCATGAACGCGCTGATCGGCAAGTCCGGCATTGAAAAGGCGTTTGAAGAGTATCTGCACGGCACGTCCGGCGTCAAATGGACCACGGTCTCGTCTGAAGGCGATGTGCTGGACGAGTATTATACAAGTATTCCCCAGCCGGGCAACAATGTAGAGACGACCATCGATATCTCCCTGCAGGCCACGGCCGAGCAGGCGCTGGAGAAGGTGATTCTCGATCTGCGTGAAAACGGTGTCGGCAAGAACAAAGAGGGCAAGGACGCCAGAGGCGGCGCGGTTGTGGTGCAGCAGGTGAAAACCGGCGAGGTGCTGGCCAGTGCAAGCTATCCGACGTTCAACCTCAGCACGTACCGCGAGGATATTTCGGCTTTGCTGGAGGACGAGTACTCGCCGCTTCTGAACCGGGCGCTGCAGGCAACGTATCCGCCAGGCTCGATTTACAAGATGGTCACGGCCATCGCGGCCATCGACTACGGCCATTACAGTCCCTATTTCAAGATCCAGGACGAGGGCCTTTATACCTTCTATGATTCATTCCAGCCGAAGTGCTACGTCTGGTCGCGCGCGACCGGCGCCACACACGGAAATATCGACATGCGCGAGGCGATTGCCCATTCGTGCAACTACTATTTTTATGAGGTTGGCCGCGTCACCTACGACACGGCGAAAAAAGAAGTCGGTGTGAACCCCTTTGATGAGGTTGCAAAGGCGCTGGGCCTCGGCGAGGCCACGGGCGTGGAGCTCGATGAGCTGACGGGCATGCGCGCCAACGCCGAAACGAAGGCGCAGGAGTATGTCAACGACGACGCCGGCTGGTACGGCGCGGACGTTCTGCAGGCTGTCATCGGCCAGAGTCTGAACCGGTTTACACCGATGCAGATGTGCTCGTATGTGCAGGCCTTAGCGAACCAGGGTACGCGCTATGAGGCGACGTTCCTCTCACGCGTTATTTCCTGGGACTATCAGGAGCTGATTATGGAGCACGAGCCGACGGTTGCAAGCCAGCTTGAAATGTCGGATGAGGCAAAGCTCTGCATCTCAGAGGGTATGTATATGACCACGCAGGAGGGCACCGCCGAGGAATATCTCAAGTATTACCCGGTGAAGGTCGCCTGTAAGACCGGCACGGCGCAGTGGCAGGGCACAACGGCCTCCGGCGCGTTCGGCGGCTCAGACCACGCTTCGTTTGTGCTCTATGCCCCGGCGGACGATCCGGAGATCGCCATTGCCGTGTATGTGGAAAAGG
>CAKUCT010000112.1 GCA_934643765.1 uncultured Oscillospiraceae bacterium | reverse complement strand
TATGGCCGGCACCTGCAGAATCTGGACAAGGATTCCGGCGTGTCCAAAAAGATCACGAAGGCCGTGCAGATCAGCGATATCTCCTTCCAGGACGATATGGCCGACAGCGAAGACTGGTACTCGCTTTACGGCGAGACGTTCCAGCCGGTTACAAACAACAATCTGACCAGCTACGACGGCCACTCGCAGAGTGTGTCCGGCGATCTGTACGCGTCGATTTACGGCCTGCATATCCCGGACCAGAGCGGCGCGGAAGCGGGTCTGTTCAGAGCATACAGCGGCAAGGGCCTTTCGATCAGCAACGTCACGATGACGGGCGTGAAAGCCGCAGGCGGCACGGACGTCGGCGCGATCATAGGCAAGGCCGAGCGCGACGTGACGCTGGAAAACTGCCAGGTGTATCTGAGCGCCAAGAAGGGCGATCTGGAGAACATTGCCGTAAAGGAAAAGGCGGAGGATGTTGAACCCTGGCTGCAGGGCCAGGTCGTGGGCGGCTTGATCGGCAGAAGTGCGTCCGGCGCGAAGGTGCAGATCAAAAACTCTCTTGCCTCGACGGTCCTGTCCGGCACGCAGAACGCGGGCGGCCTGGTCGCGATGGCGGAGGGCGAGCTTCGCGTAGAGGGCTCTTATGCCGACTGCTATCTTCAGGCGCAGACGACGGGCGGCCTGGTCGGCGGCGCGGCATCAGGCGCGTCTATCTATCTCAAGGACTTCTATGCCGCGGGCTATCAGACCGCGCAATCAACGGCGGCGGGCCTTGCCGCCGGGACGCTTGTGCGCGCGGAAAATGGCTATGCAGCCTTTGACTACACGGCAAAGGACAATCTTACCATTTACACCACGGCGGTGCAGTCTGCCTTCACGCAGAATGTCTATTACCTGTCCGGCTTCGGTGCCAGCAGCACGCAGATGACGGGCACCGTGCCGAAGGGCTATAAAGAACTCAGCGACAACGGAATGCTGACGCTTCTGACGGGCGATGTCTTTACGCTCTCGTCGGCCAACGCGACGTTTGCCTACAATCTGCTCGACCAGGGCCTGCAGGCATATTCTTATCCGCGTCTGAAGACGATGAACCACTATGGCGACTGGCAGGCGGAGTTTGAGTCCGGCGCGCTGGTCTATTATGAAGTTTACAAGGACGAAGACGGAACCTATTCCTACGGCTTCAGCGGCGCAAACGCTTCGACGCTGCGCACGGACTGCGTCGCCGTCGGCGATGGGTACGCCCTTGCCTACAACGAGCAGCCGGAAGCGAATCTGTCTGTCAGCGTGCTCTATGATATCGGACCCGACGGCACGGGAAAAACGCACACGCTGCACGCCGGGCAGACGCTGCAGTCCAACACGGCGACGGACCAGTATTATCTCGTTCCGCTGCCCGCGAGCATTACAAACACGACCTTTGTCGATACCACGGGCGCGGACTCGTTCTATCAGAAGCTGGTCATCAACGATTCCGACACCTACTACTATAATCCGCACGCGGCAAAGGCCGTCGTCTCCGTGGACGCGGACGATAAAAAGCCGGAGGCGCCCGACCGGATTTATCTGCGCACGGCGCGGCACCTGTATGCCCTCGTTGGCGACTACGGCCGCTACGCGCAGGCCACAACCAACAGCATCTTCCAGCAGGAGCTGGATATCGATTACGCAAGCTACAAGTGGCAGCAGTACGCAAACCGCACAGAGGTCAGCGTGCAATCGCCGATCGACAGCGATTATGGCTTTGCCGCCATCTATGACGGCGGCGGACACACCATCCGCGGCATCTCCTTCCGCTCGGCGGAAAGCCGCATCGGCATGTTTGCGACCATCGCCTACCAGGGCCAGGTGCGAAACGTCATTCTGGCGGGCGGCGGCGAGCAGACGGTGTTCTACTCGAACGCGGACGACAAGCCCGTCGGCGGCGGCAGCCGGTTTGCCATCCACATGGGCGCGCTCGTGGGTTACAACAACGGCAACATCCGCAACTGCGCGGTCTCCGGCTATGAAATGGCCTACTATGGCTACCGTTCCAGTACGGCGTCCATCGGCGCGCTGGCCGGAACGAACAACGGCGATATCCGCCGCTGCGAGGCAGAGGCGGCCAATATTGAAGTGGCTTCGACGAACGCGAGCGTTTACGCCGGCGGCTTTGCCGGGCGCAACGAATCGTCCATTACATCGTGCTACGCGGTCGGCAGAATCGCGGTGCTTGACGCGAAGAACAGCACAGTGCTCATCGGCGGCTTTGCCGCAGAGAACAGCGGCGGCGCCATCCGCCGCAGCTACAGCGCGACGGCGCTGACGGCCTCCGGCGAGGCCGAGTCCTACGGCTTTACGCGTTCGGGCGGCTCGGCCGTCAACTGCTACTATCTCGACGGCGGCACGTATGCCTACGCGGGCGATCTCTACGCCTACGGCGCGTCGAGCAACGAATTTGCCAAGCAGGCGGCAGGCACGCCCATCAGCGGCGCCGAGCTGCAGCAGATTGCCATCGGCGATTTTGGAAGCGCAAAAGTCTCGTATGACCACGATCTGACCGAGGGAGATACGTATCTCTATCCGGCAGTTGTGACCGACGCGAGCGGCGACGTTGTCCACTATGGCAACTGGCCCGAGCAGCGCGATATCGGTACGCTTGGCATCTTCTACTGGGAGCTGGAGACCGGCGGCAGCAACAACGGCTACCACTTCAGTTATGTCGGCACCAGTCAGGGCGTTGAAATTTCAACCGACACCTCGGATATGCTGCACGGAAACTCCCTGTGCAAGGAGCATGACGACGGCGGTGTGGTCGCGCAGTACGGCTATGGCTACTTTTATCAGATCGACGATACTGCGCGCGTGAATATTGAGCCGGAGCTGGTTGCAGCCAACTGCGTGATTCCGACCGGCAGCGAAAACAAGACCGCCGGCGAAGCGCTTGGCAAGCAGATGCCGGGCTACAGATTTATAGCCTACAACACCGCGACCACCAAGACCGGCACAGACGGCATCTATCTCAACACGGCGAAGGAAAACGCGACGTGGTATCTGGCGTACGGCGATGTCTGCACGTATACTTACTCCGTCAACCCGTTCTTCGCAAACGCCATCAGTCTGGATAACATTGCGATGGGCGGCGTGCAGACCTTTGCCAACACCGAGGCGCGCACGGCAAAGCCGGGCACGGAGGATAACCCCTATGAAATCCGCTCGGTCCGGCAGCTGCAGTTCATCAACTGGAACTATAGCTATCTGTCGGCGGAGAAGGTCATTGACGCGTCCAACGTGAACGACTATGATTCTGACCTGCGGGTAGCCAAAAGAGCGGCATACACCTTCCTAACCTACAGCGACCAAAAAAATCCGGCGAGCGAGACGAAGGATCTGTACTGGGTGCAGAGCCACGATGCGGATTCGTATGCGGAATACGGGACGTCCGAGAAGCTGTTTGAGCCGATCGGCTGCCTGTACGATACAGAGGGTGCTGTCAACAGTGCAAAGTCCTACCCGTATCTGGCGATGTTTACCTCCAGCTTCGATGGTCGGGCCTACACCATCAAGAATGTCGAAATCCGCAGCACGGAGCAGTGTATCGGCCTGTTCGGCATTACAGCGGCGGCGGAGCTCAAGAACATCGTCATGTACTCCGACCGCGGCAACGTGATTGAAAACAAGGCGGAAGGCACAAACTGGTACGCCGTGGGCGGCCTTGTGGGCTTCGCCACGCGCGGCAACGTAACCCTCAGCGCCAATAAGAGCGGTGCGATTCAGAACTGCGCGGTTTCCGGCTATAAAATCATCGATAACCGCAGTAATACGCCCGGCTGGGGCGGCGGCTGCGTGGGCGGTCTGGTCGGCGCGACAAACATGAATCTGTCCGGCTGTACGGCAGTCACAGACATTTCCCTGAATATAACGTATGAAGAAGCCTACAAAAACCTGCGTGTAGCAGGCATTGCGGGTGTCGCGCGCTCGACCATCAGCTACTGCTATGCCGGCGGTTCGATCAAGAGCAATGTGACGGGGTATTATGACGGAAGCCGTGGAACGTCAATCTGGCTCAGCGGTATTGCAGGTGGTATCGTTCTGCGCTGCCAGGGCTCTTTAGGAGATTTGATCGGCGGTGTGGATGAAGCGTTGAAGCTTTACAACTGCTACAGCTATGTGCAGCTGCCGGAAACCGGGCCGAACCATGTGGCAGCTTCACAGTCTATTGCCTCCAACGGCGAACTGCAAAGTAATGCATTCGTTCTGAAGGATGGGAATTATGAATTACGTAACACCGACGTGTATATTTATAACTGCTACAGTCTGGAATCAAAAGTTCAGAACACAGATGATTATAAAAATAAGCGTGGAAGCTGGTGGAGCGCGACAAATCCAGTCAATCTCAACAGCAATAATGACGATGGCCGACACACTTATATCTACAATGCTTCTACGCCGTACGTCTCGTATGAGACGATGGAGGGCCAGAGCTTTGCAGCGACACTCAATCGGACCTATGCCGGCATTCCGGCGCTGAACTACGGAACCGTCACCGTTACCGAGCACGGCGAAAACATCAACGGCAAGTACAGCTTCCCCGGCAGTGACACGGCGCTCAAGGGTCTGAACTACCCGTTCCCGACGATTCTGACGCAGACGGATGTATTCAATAACACCGTCAATGTCCACTATGGCGCCTGGCCGCGGTACGATCTGTTGTGGGAAGAGAGCCGGACGACGCTCGATCTGATTGCCGACGTGGCAGAAGACGGCCGCGCGATGCTGACCCGCAAGCTCTATGTGAAAGACGGCTCGACACTCACAGAGGGTGATCTGACCTTCTATGACGATGACGGCAACCAGATCACAGACCCCGCGCAGCTGCCCATCAGCATTGCAGCGATTTCCGATTATCAGCCGGACGGCTATTATGAGGTCACGTTTGTGGGCCGCTTTACGGGCGAGATCATTGTCCGCGCGACGGTCGGCGGCGCGTTTGCCGATATGACCGTGCAGGTCAAGGCGGAAATGCTTCTGACGACGGAGAATATCTCAATCGATGTCGGCGAGGCGTATCAGGTGGTCCTGACGCTGACGGACAAGAACCAGAAGCCCATTGCGCCGCAGGATCAGGCAGATCTGGCCTGGGCGATTACGCTGCAGAACGACGACAGCGAAGCCGGCGTTGACATCCTCGACTTTGACAAGGCGGCGCTCTACTATGACGGCGAGGGCCGGTATATCCTGCCGGTCACGGGCTTTGCCGCAGGTACGGGCCTGCTCAACGTCCAGTGCACCTATCGCTATACAGCTGACGGTACGCAGGCGGAGACCTCTCGTTCGGTGCAGCCGAGCGTGGAAGTCAAGGAAGCGCGTCTGATCGGACTGAGCGACGGCGTAAACTTCCGCACGGTCAAGGTGGCGGAGATGCCGGAGGAGGGCGCGACCTATCAGGACGCGGACGCCGCATCCGGCCCGAATGAATCTGGCATGTTCCTGTTCACGACGAGCAATCTGCGGCTTGAGGGCATGACGGTTGTCAGCGCAAAGCTGACCTCCGGCACGTGGGAGCAGGAGGTTGCTATTTGGGAGACCGACGATCAGCCCTATCGGCTGAAGCTTGGCGGCGTAAGAGAGAGCGGCAATTATAAGGTGCAGCCGGTCTCGCTTGTAACCGACCAGACCTTCACAAGCGACGCGACACTGGAGATTGTAGTTTCCTTCAAGGGGGCATATTTTGCGCTGCATGTGACGATTCCGGCAAACACTGCGGCAGACGCACCGCTCCCGGACGACGCGTTCCCGGCCGGCGAGAGCCAGGACACCGGCGCGGACAGCGAAGACGTTTGGAATAGCGATGCCGGTCAGAGCAGCGACAGCTGGTACAATGATCCCAACCAGAGCAGCGACAGTTGGTATGACGAGAGCTGGTACGATGAATTGTTAACCGCGCAGCAGGCCGGGCAGCAGTAGCTGCCGCGGCCTGGCGGTGAGAAAGGAGGGCGCGCATGCACGCGGTCAAAGAAAAATTACAAAGCCGCCGGGGCGCGTCCATCCTGATGGCGCTTTTGTTCCTGCTTGTGGCGATGATGGTCAGCGTTGTCATCATCGCCGCGGCGGTCAGCGCCGCCAAAAGCGTCCGCTCCGACCGCGAACAGCAGCAGGCCTACCTGACCGTCAGTTCGGCGGCGGGGCTGATGCGCGACGCGGTGCTCGCCGGAAGCGGCGACTACCGGGTGGCAGAAATCCAGTATTACCTGGATGACTCGATGATGCATCCAAGAGAAAAAGAAAACAAAGCAACCGAGGCGACGGGGCCGTTCAGCGAACTTCTGAATGAAGCGATTCCATACAGCCGGGCGCACCGCCCGCTGAGCTACAGCAAGACGCTTGAAATCACTGCCGAGGGGTATGAAGCGGTGACGGCGGAGTTTACGCTTTTGTGCGAGGAAGACCGCGGCGAGCTCAAATACACGCTGACGGCAAAATTTTCTACCGGCGCCGGAACGGCCCACGCCTGCCGCATGGACTTAACCATGACCGGCACGGAGCAGACAACGCAGACAAAAGGCTGGAGCGGGACAAGATATGCCGTGACGAATGAGAGATTTGTCTCCTGGGTGGACGACGGCATTCAGAGAATTCAGACGAAAGGCGGCGGAACATGAAAAAGCTGCGCGATACCAGCGGCGAGACGCTGGTGGAGAC
>CAKUCT010000111.1 GCA_934643765.1 uncultured Oscillospiraceae bacterium | reverse complement strand
GAGTACCGCGGCTTCAGCCAGAGGATTGTCGAAGAGCTGGCCGCAAACGCGGGCGTCCCGGTCTGGAACGGTCTGACCGATGAGTTCCACCCGACGCAGATGCTGGCCGATCTTCTGACCATCGAGGAAAAAAAGGGCAGCCTCAAGGGCCTGAAGTTTACATACTTCGGCGACGCGCGCAACAATATGGGAAACTCTCTCATGATCGCCTGCGCAAAGATGGGCCTTCATTTCACCGCCTGCGCGCCGAAGGAGCTGTTCCCGGCGGAAGAGCTGGTGGCGCTTGCAAAGCAGTATGCCGCGGAGAGCGGCGGCTCCGTGACGCTGACCGAGAGCGTGGAAGAGGGTGCGAAGGACGCAGACGTCTTGTATACCGATATCTGGGTCTCAATGGGCGAGCCCGACTCTGTCTGGGCTGAGCGCATCCGGCTGCTGAAGAATTATCAGGTCAACGCCGAGAAGATGGCCATGGCAAAGCCGGACGCCATTTTCATGCACTGCCTGCCGTCCTTCCACGACACGGATACGACGATTGGCAAGCAGATTGCGGAAAAGTTCGGCATCACTGAGATGGAGGTCTCGGACGAAGTGTTCCTGGGGCCGCAGTCGGTTGTCTTTGATGAGGCGGAGAACCGCATGCACACCATCAAGGCTGTCATGTACGCCACGCTGAAGTAACAACCGCGCAGAACCGAAAGGAGAGACCATGGCTTTTTCACTTCCTGCCTACCATGCGCCGGATTTTGCGGCGCTCGGCCTGATGCAAAGCCCGGACGCTGCTTGGGCGCCGGCTCCGAAGGACGGCGTGGCCCCGGAGGGATTCCACAGCACGTCCATGTATCCGGAGTATTTTAAAGTAGAGGGGCAGTGGCGTCTGGCGGAGGAGAGCCGCATGGACGCAAGCGTCGTGCTGCGGGAAAACGGCAGGCTCGACGTTGTGGAGAACCGGAACCTGAAACAGGGCGACCGCGTGATTCTGGGCCGGACGGAAAAGGGCGAGGACGGCATTTATCTGCACACGAAGGGCTTTGAAAATCCGGAGGCGGCGCACGATGATCAGTTCGTTTTCCGGCAGGGCCGGAGCCGCGAAACGTCCTACGCGCGCGACTATGACCATTTGATGGAGCTTCTGCGCTATGAAAAAGAGCACGGAACTATCCTCTGGGTCATGGGCCCGGCGTTCGCCTTTGACTATGACGCAAGAAGGGCCATGCAGAAGCTTATTGAAAACGGCTACGCGCACGGCCTGCTCGCGGGAAACGCCCTGGCCACGCACGACTTAGAGGGAGCGCTTCTTCACACGGCCCTTGGTCAGGATATCTATACGCAAAAATCCCATCCGAACGGGCATTATAATCATCTGGACGTCATCAACAAGGTTCGGGCCAGCGGCTCCATCGAGAGGTTCATTGACGACTATAAAATCGACAACGGCATTATGTACAGTCTGGTCAAAAATAACGTTCCGTTTGTCCTCACAGGCTCCATCCGCGACGACGGGCCGCTGCCGGAGGTCATCGCAGACGCGTACCGGGGCCAGGGCGAGATGCGAAAGCTTGTCAAAAAGTGCACGACGATTATTTGCCTTGCTACCATGCTCCACACCATCGCGGCGGGAAACATGACGCCATCGTTCCGCGTGCTCCCGGACGGAACCGTCCGGCCGGTATATCTTTACAGCGTGGACGCGGACGAGTTTGTGGTCAACAAGCTGCTCGACCGAGGAAGTCTGGCCGCGACGACGATTGTCACCAACGTGCAGGATTTCATCACGATTCTGGCCAGAGGGCTTGATGTCCTATAAAAGAACGGAAATTCTACAAAAATGGCAGGGAAATCTGCCTTGACGGCGCCTGCGCGCCATGCCATAATGAAAGCAGAATCATAGACAAGGAGGCATTTCAATGAGCCTTGCAGAGAAACGATATGAGCTTTGGAGAAACCAGAAGGATCTTGATCCGGCGCTGGCGGCGGAGCTTTCTGCCATGGAGGCAGACACAGAAAAAATCACCGACAGCTTTGCCTGCGATCTGGCCTTCGGCACGGCGGGCCTGCGCGGCGTGCTCGGGGCGGGCACGAACCGCATGAACATCTACACCGTTGCAAGAGCCACGCAGGGCCTTGCTTCATGGCTTGCCGGAAGCAATCTTCCGCAGAAGGTTGCCATTGCATATGACAGCCGCAACGGCAGCATCCTGTTTTCGAAGACGGCGGCGCGCGTGCTCGCGGCCAACGGCATGACGGTCTATCTCTACCCGAGACTCGAGCCGACACCGGCGTTGAGCTTTGCCGTGCGCTATTATGGCTGCGGCGCGGGCATCAACGTCACGGCCAGCCACAACCCCGCGCAGTATAACGGCTACAAGGTCTACGGCCCGGACGGCTGCCAGATTGGCCCCGAGACGGCGGACGCGGTGCTGGCGATCATTGAAAAGCTCGACTATTTTACGGGTCCGAAGTATGCCGATTTCGACGAGGCCAAGCGGGAAGGAAAGATCATCGAAATTCCCGACAGCTGCCTGGAGGCATTCGTAGACGCGGTGTATGCCCAGCGTGTGGGCGGCGGCGAGGGCATTGAAGACCTCAAACTTGTCTATACGCCGCTCAACGGCGCGGGTCTGGAGTGCATCCGGATGCTGGCTAAGAAGCTGGGCGTGAAGAATATGACGGTCGTTCCCGAGCAGGAAAAGCCGGACGGCAATTTCCCGACCTGCCCGTATCCGAACCCCGAAATCCGGCAGGCGATGCAGAAGGGTCTGGAGCTGTGCGAGAAGGTCAAGCCCGATCTGCTGCTTGGCACCGACCCGGATTGCGACCGCTGCGGCACGGCTGTGCCCGATCACAAGGGTGGCTACCGGCTCATTTCCGGCAACGAGATGGGCGTGATTCTGCTCGATTATATCTGCAGAAGCCGCATTGCAAACGGCCATATGCCGGAAAAGCCGGTTGCCGTGACGACCATCGTCTCGACCGATATGGTTGACGCCGTGGCAGAGCATTACGGCGTAGAGCTGCGGCGTGTGCTGACGGGCTTCAAGTTCATCGGCGAGCAGATTGGCAATCTGGAGGCGGCAGGCGAAGAGAGCCGCTACATCTTCGGCTTTGAAGAGAGCTATGGATACCTGTCCGGCACGCATGTGCGCGACAAGGACGCGGTGAATGCGTCGCTGCTTATCATGGAGGCCGCCGCGTATTATGCGCAGAAGGGTATGAACCTTGGAGACGCCATCGACAGTCTGTATGAAACCTATGGGTTCTACCGCAACGATCTTTGCAGCTTCACCTTTGAAGGCGTGTCCGGCATGCAGACGATGAAAAACCTCATGGAGCGGCTGCGCGCGGAAAAACCGGCAGAGCTTGCCGGGCGCAAGGTCCTGTTTTCTGTGGACTATGAAAATGACAACACGGGTCTTCCCAAGGCGCAGGTGCTCGAGTACCGGCTGGAGGGCAAGGCCAAGCTCATTGTCCGCCCGTCCGGCACGGAGCCGAAGATCAAGGTCTATCTTTCCGCCGTCGGCCAGACGCGCGAAGAGGCGGACGCAATCATCGACACGATGAAAAAGACAGCAAGTGATCTGATGAAAGCTTAAAAAATGCGCGCTGCAGATGCAGCGCGCATTTTTTGTTCAGGAAAAAACATTGTTTTTGGCAGGCGCTCAAACGGAAAACGCTGCGCTGGTTTTCCGTTTGAAAAAGATGCACGATGCTGCGCGCAGAATTTTACGCCTATGGCGCAAAATTCCACACTGGCGAGGCGAGCGGTATTTTTACCCGCAAGAGGCACGCGACATCTGTAAGGCGGCAAAGCCGCCAACAGCTGTCCAGTCCGGTCGGCAGAGCCGCCGGATAAAATAATTTAAATAGCTTCGCCGTCTGCGGACGGCGAACTCTGCGAGACTTACCATGACGAAACGCGTCAGAGAATTTATACTGGCATAAAGTCTCGCGGAGCGCGCAGCCTTTGCCAAAAAATCGAAGATTTTTTGGCAGGTTCGGTTAGATGATGGTGTCGACGCGGATCAGGTTTGTATTGCCGGATGTGCCGTTGATTGCGCCGCCGGTCAGGACAATGTTGTCGCCAGGCTGCAGGCCGAGGGCCTCTTTGGCGGCCTTGCGCGCGTGGTAGAACAGGACATCCGTCGACTCAAAGCGCTCGCAGAGCACCGGCAGAACGCCCCAGGACAGCGCCAGCTTATACCACACGGCCTTGCTGGTCGCCATGCCGACAATATCCGTCGGCACGCGGAAGCGCGAGACCATGCGCACCGTGCGGCCCGAAAGCGAGCTTACAACGATGGCTTTGGCGCCGATGTCGATGGCCATGCCGCAGGTGGCATGGGAGATGGCGTCGAGCAGGTTCTTGATCTGGAAGCGGTTATTGCGGAAGCGGGTCTCATAGTGGATGTGCTGCTCGGTCTCTTCGGCGATGTCTGCCATGATCTGCACCGACTGCACCGGATATTTGCCGGCTGCGGTCTCGCCGGAGAGCATGACGGCGCTCGTGCCGTCGTAAACGGCGTTGGCAACGTCGGAGATTTCTGCACGCGTGGGGCGCGGATTGTAGATCATGGATTCGAGCATCTCCGTCGCGGTGATGACGCGCTTGCCGAGCAGACGGCACTTGGTGATAAGATATTTCTGGATGGCGGGCAGCTCTGTAAAGGGAACTTCTACGCCGAGGTCGCCGCGCGCAACCATAATGCCCTCGCAGACCTCGCAGATTTCGTCGATGTTGTTGACGCCCGCGCGGTTTTCGATTTTGGCAATGATATCGATGCTGCCGCCGCCATGCGCGTTCAGAAATTCCTTGAGGTCGAGAATGTCCTGCTTGCAGGAGACGAACGACGCCGCGATGAAATCAACGCCGTTTTCGATGCCGAACAGCAGATCCTTTTTGTCCTGTTCGCTTAAGTAAGCCTGCTTGAGGACCTTGTTGGGGAAGCTCATACTCTTTCGGTCGGACAGATCGCCACCGATGAGCACCTTACAGCGGATTTCAGTATCCTCGACGCGCAGCACCTCAAAGCTGACAAGGCCGTTGTTGACCAGAATCGTGTCGCCCTTGGAAAGCTCCTGCGCCAGATTGCCGTAGCTGACGGAGACAATGGTCTCGTCGCCCGGGATGTCGCGGGTGGTGAAGGTGAACAGGTCGCCGTCCTTGAGATGGATTTTACCGGTTTTGAAGGTGCGGATGCGGTACTCCGGGCCCTTGGTGTCGAGCATGATGGCGATCGGCAGGCCGAGCTTTTCCCGCACGGTTTTGATCATGTTGAGCTTTTGCAGCTGCTCTTCGTGCGTGCCGTGGGAGAAGTTGAGACGGGCAACGTTCAGCCCCGCGCGGCACATGGCGGTAAAAACTTCCGGGCTGCTGCTGGCCGGGCCGATGGTACAGACGATTTTTGTTTTTCTCATGGTAAACCTTCCTTTGAAACGGGATGTTCTCACCGGCGCGGCAGACTGCGGTTGAGCCGGAGCAGACGAGAAAGTGTGTTGAGGATGAGCAGAATGACTGGCATAACCATTTCTCCTTTATTATATCATATTCTAATATATACAAAAGAAAAAGACGCCGCGCGCCCCGCGTTTGGCGGAGAACGGCGGAGTCTGCCAGCCGTGCCGTAACAATGAAAAAGACAGAACCAAAGCGGTTCTGTCGCAGGTGCAGCGCGCACCGCCGGATTAACTCCGGCCCCGATTCGAATAGGACGCTTGCAAAAGGCCCTATGACAGACTCCACCACTCGATCGGTCGCCTTATTCTAGCACACGGCGGGGGAGAAAGCAATCGGTATTTTGTGGAGAAAGCGTGAAGAAAAAATTTGATTTTTTGGAAGAGTTCTGCACGCAGTGTTGGAAAACAAACAGATTTTTCGCCGGAACCGGGTATGATAAGAAAACAAATAGGAGGTGCTCAGAATGAATGGAATCAAAAACATCGACAAGGCGACGGTCCTGACGCTCAAAGAGCAGGTGGCCTATCAGCCCGGACAGGTTGTCAGCCGGACACTGGCACAGAACGCGGCGCTGAGCGTGACGCTCTTTGCCTTTGACAAGAACGAGGAGATCAGCACGCACGAGTCCGGCGGCGACGCATTTGTCACGTGCCTGGACGGCGTGGGCCGGATCACCATCGACGGCAAGGCGTACGAGCTGCACGAGGGCGAGTCGATTGTCATGCCCGCGCGCCATCCGCACGCGGTGTTTGGCCAGGAGCAGTTCAAGATGCTGCTGGTTGTCGTATTCTAAAAAATGCCGGAAAAACCGCTTGGTTTTTCCGGCATTTCGTTTCGCGTATCAATAGGGAAGGGCTATGTGGTCCAATGCTGCGCGCCGGTGAGGGTATCAAGAAGCAGGGAGCCGACTGTGACCGCGTCTTCAATCGTCAGATAGTGCGGCGCGCTCTCATCGA
The DNA here is from genome assembly GCA_934643765.1 of uncultured Oscillospiraceae bacterium. Classification (GTDB taxonomy): domain Bacteria; phylum Bacillota; class Clostridia; order Oscillospirales; family Oscillospiraceae; genus CAG-170. The sequence goes on along the minus strand of CAKUCT010000111.1, from coordinate 294 downwards.
GCAGCAGCCGGCCGGAGGCGGGAAACTCGTCGTCCGCGAACCAGATCTGCAGAAGAAGGGGATAGCGCGGCGCAAACCAGAACCGCGCGCAGAAATCGGCGTTGGACGCAAGAAGCTCTCCGCCGAGCGCGGCGCACCGGCGAGTGAGCTCTTCCGGGCCGAGCGGCCCCAGGTCGCGCCGGACGATCAGCTCCGCATTGCGGTCAAAGCCGCCGCCGCGCACAAGACCATCCGTGTACTGAGAAAAGGTGATGGTCCGGCCGGTGACAGGCGTGCCGTCCGCCAGATCGAGAT
>CAKUCT010000110.1 GCA_934643765.1 uncultured Oscillospiraceae bacterium | reverse complement strand
CCTGTTGTCCTGCCTGAGCAGCCGCTCCCGCTCGATGAGACCTCTGCCTGCGCGCTTGCCCAGGCAGAAGCGCAGCGTCCGCGGTACCAGTATCAGGGCTGGGCAAGCGTCTTCTCTTCGCCCCTTGCGCAGCTGTATGCGCTCGAAAGCGGTGCGCTTTTTCCCCTCTCGCATCTGCTTGAGCCGCTCTGGCTGACCGACGCAGGGACTGCGGTCTTTGACCTGCAGGACGGAGGATACTATGCAAAAGCGCCTGTATCGGTCTGGGCTGTCCGGTTATTTGATGAGAATGATCCCCTGACAAGTCTTTATATCTGTCTCGACGCCGGAACCGGCCTGGTGCTCGGCGCGGGAACACTCAGTGACTGAGGAAAATTATGTTTCACACAATCAAAAACGGAACACTTGAATATCTGGCTGCCGACGCGCTCTCGGGCAGCGTCCACTGCTTCTCCACACGCCTCGGCGGCGTCAGTGAAGGCGCGCTTGCCTCTTTGAACCTCGGCACGCACCGGGGCGATAAGCCGGAAAACGTGCTGGAAAACTATCGGATTTTAGGCCGCGCTGTGGGCTTTTCCCCGGAGCAGACCGTCTTCACCCACCAGGAGCACACCAACATCATCCTGCGCGTCGGCGCGGCCGACCGCGGGACGGGGCTGTTTCGCCCGCAGGAGACGGTCTGCGACGGCTTGATTACAAACGAGCCCGGCGTGGCGCTGGTCTGCTTTTCGGCCGACTGCACGCCGGTTCTGCTCTTTGACCCGGTCTCGCGCGCCGTCGCGGCCATCCACGCCGGCTGGCGCGGCACGGCAAACGGCGCGGTCTGCAAGGCTGTGGAGGCGATGGAGCGGGAATTTGGCGCCCGTCCGGAGGACATCCGCGCCGCCATCGGCCCGTCCATCGGGCAATGCTGCTTTGAGACGGACGAGGATGTCCCGCAGGCTATGCTGGACGCCTTCGGCCCGGAGGCCGGGCGCTTCATTGAAAAGCGCGGCGAAAAATACTTTGTCGACAACAAGGCCCTCAACCGCCTCTGGCTCACGCGCGCGGGACTCCGTCAGATCGATGTCAGCCCGGATTGCACCATGTGCCGGCCCGACCGGTTCTGGTCGCACCGCGTCACGCGCGGCGCGCGCGGCTCGCTTGCAGGCATAATCATGCTGCGGGAGGATTGCACGCCATGAAAAAACGAATCGCGCTGCTCCTGGCGCTGACGCTTGCCGTCTCGCTGCTGAGCGGCTGCTCCGGCAAGCAGCTGGATTTCAGCTGGTTCACCAGCAAATTCACCGGCAAGACAGCCGAACAGGTGCAGGCCGAGCAGGAGGCCGCCGCCGAAACAACCGAGCCGGAGACGACCGCCGTCACCACCGAGGTCTTCAGCGATATTTCTTCCTTTGGCCTTGCCTATCAGAAGAGCTACGGCATGCACCCGTATAACTGTGAAAGCCTCAATAACCGCTGCATCATCTCGTTTCTCTACGAGCCTTTGTTCGTCGTCAGCAGCACCTTCCAGGTCTGGCCCGTTCTGGCCAGTTCCTACGATGTCTCCTCCGACGGGCTGACGACGACCGTCTCTTTGCGCAGCGGCATCACCTTTCACGATGGCAGCCCCCTCACCGCGGCGGATGTCGTCTATTCCCTGACAGCCTCCCGCGGCACGACCTATTATGGCTCGCGCCTGCGCCGCGTCTCGTCCATTGAGGCAACCGACACCTATACCGTCACTCTTACAACCGACACCGCCTATGAGTGTCTGCCGCTTCTGCTGGACATTCCGATCATCAAAGACGGCAGCGCCGATCTGCCCGTGCCGCCCGGAACCGGCCCGTATCAATATGACGAGGCTGGCGAGCAACTGGTGCGCAATGCCGGTTGGTGGCAGAACACCGCGCCGATTGTCGATTTTGATACGATTTCTCTGACGCTGGTGGAAACCACCGCGCAGGTGCGCGATAATTTTGAGTACGAAAACGTCAACATGGTGCTGACCGACCCGAACTCCGCCGCGTTTGCCGGCTTCCACAACGACTACGAGCTCTGGGACGAAACAAGCCCCATCATGCAGTACATCGGCTACAATATCACAAGCAAGGTCTTTTCCAACTACGGCCTGCGCAGCGCCATCACCTACGCCATCAACCGCGAGCACATTGTGACCGACATCATGAGCGGCTTTGCCCAGCCGGCCGTTTTGCCGACCGTTCCGCAGACGACGTTCTATGACGCCAAGCTTGCCAACACCTACGACTACAACCTCTCCAAATTCCAGCAGCAACTGGACAATGCCTCCGTGGAAGACATGGACCACGACGGCGTGCTGGACCTCTACGTGCCGTCGCTTGGTTACGCAGTCTCCGTCTCTGGAACGATGATTGTCTGCTCTTCGAGCTATCAGCGCGTCGAGGCAGCCACAGAAGTTGTCAACACCCTCAACTCGCTCGGCTTCAAACTGACGCTCAAGACCATGGAGCTGTCTGAGTACCAGCAGGCGCTCAACACCGGAAACTTCGACCTCTACTATGGAGAAGTCCGCCTGTCGTCTAACTTCGATCTCTCGCCGTTTTTCTCCGTCTACGGCTCTTTGTGCTACGGCGGACTTGACGACAGCGTCATGCTGAACCTCTGCAACCAGGCGCTGGCAAACAACGGCAACAGCTACAATCTCTATAAGCGTCTTTGCGAGCGCGGCTACATTACGCCCGTGCTGTTCAAAAACCTCGCCGTCTATACCACGCGCGGCTCCATCGCCCATCCGACAGACTATGTCGATTGGTTCTTGATCCCGCCAGATTCTAAATCCTGACAAACGTCCCGGCCCATTGCGGGCCGGGACGTTTTGCGCTTGCCGCGCGTGGTATTTTGTGCTATGGTAAAAGAAAAAACAGGAGGCATTTTTATGACTGTCGCGGAAGCCATGAAAAAAATGATTCTTGCGTCCAACGCAAACCAGCACGACATCAACCACTTCCTGAAGGTTCACGCCTACGCATCCACCATCGGCGCATGCGAGGGACTTTCTCCCGTGCAGCAGAAGACGCTGGAGCTGGCCGCCATTGTCCACGACATCGCCTGCCCCCTCTGCCGGGAGAAATACGGCAATACCAACGGTAAACGGCAGGAAGAGGAAAGCGAGCCCCTTGTCCGCGCGTTTTTTGCGGACGCCGGACTGGACGATGCGATGCTCGAGCGCATTGTTTACCTGGTCTGCCACCATCATACGCTCCAGAGCATCGACGGCCCGGACTATCAGATTCTGATCGAGGCCGACTACCTGGTCAACGCCGGAGAGAAGGGCTTTTCGGAAGCGAACGCGCGGCTGATGGACGAGACCATCTTCAGAACCGCTTCCGGCAGAGCGCTGCTCGCCGCACTGTATCTGCATACGAATTGAACATAAAAAACCGGGCCTACCAAAAGGTAGGCCCGGTCGCTTTATGCTGTTATGCTGTGGAATTCTTGCTGTTATCCGCGTGTCTGTTGGGCCGCGGGATTGACGCCGTCAAAGCTCTGCTCATAGCGCGCAAAGCCCGCGGGGTCCGTCTGGCACACAAAGTATCCCTCCGGGTCCTTGTATGTGCCCCGCACACCGTCCAGGAATCCCGGCCGCAGCTCGCGGCAGATGAAATATTCCGCCTCTGGGTCGTCCGCGTAGTATATGCCCCGGTTCTTTGCCGGCGCAAAACCGCACGTACCGTAAAACAGAATATTCCCTTCCGTCAGAAGCGCGCCGCCAAAACGCTCGGCCTGCTCCATGGTCGTCTCCAGAAGCAGCTTGCCAAGCCCACGTCTTTGCAGCGCGGGGTCGATGCAGATCGGCCCGAACGTCAAAACCGGAAGCGTCCCGCCGCCATCAAGCGCAAGCTCTGCATGCGCGTACATCACGTGCCCCACAATCTGCCCGTCTTGCTCCAGCACGAAGCTCAGCTCCGGAATAAACGCCGGGTCTTCCCGGAAGCGGTGCAGCACATAGTGCTCCATGCAGCCCGGGCGGTAAACGTCCCAGAATGCGCGTCTTGTCAGTTCTTCTACGGCTCTGTAATCGTCTTTTGTTTCCTGACGGATGATATCGTTTTCCTTGTTCATTGTAATTCCTCCTGAATCTGTCCGTTCAAAATTGATTCGTTCAAACCCGGGAGGTTCGTTTGATTGCCGCAACCTCCCGGTTACGCCGCAATCTCCGATACACCAAATTTCTTCAAAAAGCGTTCTCCTAAAAAAATAAAATATTTGCTCTGCCTTCCGGCATGAAGCACAAAGTGATCTGCAGGGCTGATTACATTTCCCTGCGTCCTTCAAGCGCGCGCAGCAGCGTCACCTCGTCGGCATACTCCAGCTGGCTTCCAACCGGGATGCCGTAGGCCAGGCGCGTCACCTTCACGCCGATGGGCCGAAGGAGCCTTGATAAGTACATGGCCGTCGCTTCGCCCTCCGTGTCGGGGTTCGTCGCCATGATTACCTCGCGCACGCTTCCGTCCTGCAGCCGCGCCAGAAGCTCGCGGATGCGGATATCGTCGGGCCCCACGTGGTTCAGCGGCGAAATCACGCCGTGCAGCACATGGTACACGCCCTCGTATTCGCGTGCCCGCTCCATGGCAATGACGTCGCGCGGCTCTGCCACAACGCAGATCACGCCGTGGTCGCGCGTCGGATCGTCGCAGATCGCGCACAGCGCCTGGTCGGTCAGATTCTGACAGACCGGGCAGGTATGAATCGTTCGCTTGGCGTCGAGAATCGCGTCCGCAAATTCCTGCGCCTGCTCCTGCGGCATCGACAGCACCTGAAAGGCCAGCCGCTGCGCGGTCTTGCTGCCGATGCCGGGAAGTCTTGCAAATTGCTCGGTAAGCCGCTCCAGCGCGGCCGGAAAAGTCTTCATCAGAACAGACCGCCAAGATTCAGGCCGCCCGTGAGCTTGCTCATATTCTGCGCGGAGTCTGCCTCTGCCTTGCGCATGGCCTCATTGACCGCGGCCACAACCATGTCCTGCAGCATTTCCACATCGTCGGGATCAACCGCCTCCGGGTCAATCGTCACGCGCACAAGCTCGCGCTTGCCGCTGACAACCGCCGTAATGACGCCGCCGCCCGCTGTCGCCTCGTATTCCTTCGACTCCATCTCCTGCTGCATCTTCAGAAGATCCTGCTGCATTTTCTGCGCCTGCTTCATCATCTGCATCTGGTTCATGCCGCCCATGGGCATGCCGCCGCGAAATCCGCCTTTTGCCATAATTCAAACTCTCCTTGTTATTTAATCGTTATAATGTCGCTGTGCTGCTGGCCGAGCGCCAGCAGTTCATCCATCGGATCTTTGCCATTCGTCCCAATCTGCCCGTCCAGCACCGGCTGCACGCGCATGGGCTTTCCAAAGAAGGCGCTTGCCTTTTCGCTCAGCGCCGAGAGCACCTGCGGCGGCTTGATAATATCCAGCACAAACTGCGTCGGCACCTGCAGATAGAGCGTCTCGCCCTGTACCCTCGGGGTAATCGGGCCGCCCGGCGCGAAAAATCCGCGCTCGCGCACGCCAAGCCCCTCGCGAAGCTTCGCCGCCAGCTCCGGCCAGCGCTGCTCCAGCTCTGTCTGCGCCCCGGACTTGCGCTTTTCCTCCGGCGCCTGCTGTGTCTCCTGTGGCGGCGCAAGGCCCGCCAGTGGGTCGTCAGCATCGTCCGGGAACGGCGGGCGGTCATCGTCTTCTTCCGCGCCTTGCTGCGCATCAAGCGCCGCCTGCGCCGGAACAAACTTCCCGGAGGCCACGCGCTCTTCAAGCTTCGACAGCCGCGTGCTGAGCGACTGCAGATCCATGCTCAGATCCGGCTCACACAGCTGAATCAGGCACAGCTCCGCCGCCACGCGCGCGTCGCTGTTCTTCGCGGCTGCGCTCTTGGCCGCCTGCACCAAAGACAGGTTCCGCAGCAGCTGCGCCGCCGTAAACTGCGGGGCCAATGCCTGCGCCTGCGCTTCATCTGCAATGCCGGAGAGCATGGACACGCCGCTTTTGGGCGCAGCCTTCAAAACCAGCAAATCCCGGCACAGCGCCGCCAGCTCATCAAAGAGGGCTCCAATGTCCTTGCCCTCGGCATAAAGCGCCTCAAACGCTGTCAGCGCCGCTCCCGTGTCCTGCTTTGCCGCCGCCTCCAGAAGTTCTCCCGTCCGCTTGAGCCCCGCAAGGCCAAGCGTCTGGCAGACCAGCTGCTCGGTCAGCTCGCCCGTGCACGCCGACGCGCACTGGTCAAGCAGACTCACGCCGTCGCGCAGTGCGCCGTCGGCCAGCCGCGACAACAGCCGCAGCGCCGCGGGCTCAATCGAAATATTTTCCTGATAGGCAATGTAGTTCAGCCGCCCCGCAATATCCTCCGGCCGCAGACGCCGGAACGAAAAGCGCTGGCAGCGGGATAAAATCGTCGCCGGGACCTTATTGAGCTCCGTCGTCGCCAGAATAAACAGCAGATGCTCCGGCGGCTCTTCGATGATCTTCAAAAGCGCGTTGAACGCCGCCGTCGAGAGCATGTGCACCTCGTCGATGATATACACACGCATGCGCACCTCGCTCGGCGTATAGATCGCGTCGTCGCGCAGCACACGCACAGAGTCAACGCCATTGTTGGACGCCGCGTCAATCTCCAGTACGTCCATGCAGCTGCCCTCGTCGATGGCGCGGCAAGCCGCGCAGCAGTTGCAGGGTTTGCCGTCCTGCGGGTCGAGACAGTTGACCGCCTTG
>CAKUCT010000109.1 GCA_934643765.1 uncultured Oscillospiraceae bacterium | reverse complement strand
GCGAGGAACGCGCAAATCTGCCGTTCCACAAGATGCTCCTGAACGGCGAGCTTCCGCTGACCATCGGCGGCGGCATCGGCCAGAGCCGTCTTTGCATGCTCATGATCGGCACCTGCCACATCGGCGAGGTGCAGTCGAGCCTCTGGGACACCAATACCCGCGATGCTTGCCAGAAGGCCGGCATTATGCTGCTGTAAGTTTGACGCTGTGACAGCCTGCGTGCACTGCAGCCGTCTGACGCAGCTTTTGACATGAAGAATTATGGCCCACTGTGCCATGAAAGAAAGAGGATATGAACCATGATGGAACAAATGACGCCCGTCCGTTCCCTATTTGAAGATCCCCAGCGCTTCGCCGGCAAGCAGATTCAGGTCGGCGGCTGGGTCCGCAATCTCCGCGCCAGCAAGAACTTCGGCTTCATCAATCTCTCCGACGGCACCTGCTTTTCTCAGCTGCAGGTTGTCTTCGGCGCAGAGCTTTCCAACTTCCAGGAAATCTCGAAGCTGAACATCAGCGCCGCCGTCCTCGTGACCGGCACGCTTGTGCTGACCCCCGGCGCCAAGCAGCCGTTTGAGCTGCAGGCCAGTGAAATTTCTGTCGAAGGCCCGTCCACCCCGGACTTCCCCATCCAGCCCAAGCGGCACTCGATGGAGTTTTTGCGCACGCTTCCGCATCTGCGTCCGAGAACCAACACCTTCCAAGCCGTTTTCCGTGTGCGCAGCATCATTGCCTTCGCCATCCACAAGTTCTTCCAGGAGCGTGGCTTCGTGTATGTCCACACTCCGCTCATCACCGGCTCTGACTGCGAGGGCGCAGGCGAAATGTTCCAGGTGACGACCCTGGACCTCAACAATCCCCCGCGGCTTGAAGACGGCTCCATTGACTACTCCAAGGATTTCTTCGGCAAGGAGACCAACCTGACCGTCTCCGGCCAGCTGAACGTCGAAGCCTTTGCCCAGACCTTCCGCAACGTCTACACCTTCGGCCCGACCTTCCGCGCCGAAAACTCCAACACCACGCGCCACGCCGCCGAGTTCTGGATGATCGAGCCCGAGATGGCCTTCGCCGATCTGTCAGACGACATGCGCGTTGCCGAGGATATGATCAAGTTCGTCATCTCCTACGTTCTGGAGAACGCGCCGGAAGAGATGGCCTTCTTCAACCAGTTTGTCGACAAGGGCCTGCTCGACCGCCTCAACCACGTCATGACAAGCGAATTCGGCCATGTCACCTACACCGAGGCTGTGAAGCTTCTTGAGCAGCACAACGACAAGTTTGACTACAAGGTCTTCTGGGGCTGCGATCTGCAGACCGAGCACGAGCGCTACCTCACCGAACAGATCTTCAAGCGTCCCGTCTTCGTCACCGACTATCCGAAGGAAATCAAGGCCTTCTATATGAAGCTCAACCCCGACGGAAAGACCGTCGCAGCTATGGACTGCCTAGTTCCCGGCATCGGCGAGATCATTGGCGGCAGCCAGCGTGAAGACGATTACGATACCCTCCTTGCCCGCATGAATGAGCTTGGCCTCAAGCCCGAGGATTACGGTTTCTATCTTGACCTCCGCAAATATGGCTCGACCCGCCACGCGGGCTTCGGTCTCGGCTTTGAGCGCTGCGTCATGTACCTGACCGGCATCTCGAACATCCGCGACGTGCTCCCGTTCCCGAGAACCGTCGGCAACTGCGAGCTGTAACCAAAAGGCGCGGCTTTGCCCGCATACCACAACCACGGCAACCCCCAGGAAGACGTCTGTCTTCCCGGGGGTTTTGTTTTATCTCCCGAAACGCAGCTTTCTTTGCCGTCCAGGGTCTGTTTTGTCCATTTCCGCAGGACAGACGTCTGCGCCGCAGCTATTTTCTTTGTTTCTTTTCACTTCTACCGTGTAAAAGAATTGTCCTGTTTTTGTTGTAAAGTCCATTGTTTTATATTCAAATTCTGAGGTGTTTTGCATTTTTAACAGATTGATTTAAAAATTGGTTCATATTTTTTACAAAAACTGAAAAACTTCTTCTTGCATTTTCCTGCTCCCCTCGCTATAATGAGGAACATAATTTAGTTCGTGTACAGTTGTCCATTGTGCGCGAACATCCAGGAGGAATGAAACATGAAAAAGTTGATCGCATTGTTCCTTTGCATGGTCATGGTTCTGTGCCTCTTCGCCGGCTGCGCCAGCAAGAGCGAACCCGCCGCTTCCGAGTCCCAGAGCTCTGAACCGAGCGCACCTGCTTCTTCCGAAGAAAGCGCCCCGGCCGCCGAAGAAAGCGCGCCCGCAGCTTCCGGTGACAAGGTCGTCAAGATCGGCGTCTTTGAGCCGCAGACCGGTGACAACGGCGCCGGCGGCAAGCAGGAAATTCTCGGCATGCAGTATGCAAACTACGTCCAGCCCACCGTTGAAATCGGCGGCGAAACGTATGAAGTAAAGCTTGAGATCGTTGACAACCGCACCACCGCTGAAAACGGCCCCTCCGCCGCAGCAGAGCTGATGAACCGCGGCGTGTCCATCGTCCTTGGCTCCTATGGCTCCGGCGTTTCGATGGCCGGCGGCGAAGTCTTCCAGGAAGCCGGCGTTCCCGCCATCGGCGTCAGCTGCACCAACCCGCAGGTCACGGCAGGCTGCGATGTCTACTTCCGCATCTGCTTCCTCGATCCGTTCCAGGGCACCGTCCTTGCAAACTACGCCTGGAACTCCGGCGTTACCACCGCTTACACGCTGGCAATGCTCGGCTCTGACTACGACCAGGGCGTTGTCTACTACTTCAAGCAGGCGTTTGAGGCCCTCGGCGGCACGGTTGTCTCCGAAGACTTCCCCGAAGGCACCTCGAACTTCGTCTCCTACATCAACAACGCGCAGTCCGCAGGCGCGGGCGTCATCATGGCCCCTGTCTCCACGAACTACGCACAGCTGATCATCGAGGCCGCTTCCTCGCAGGGCTTTGAGGGTGAACTGTTCGGCTCCGACACGTGGGACAACAACATGGTCGTCGAGTCCGCCAAGGGCAAGGACATCAGCATCAAGGTCACGACCTTCTATCAGGAAGGCGGCGCACCCGAGTTCGACTCCGGCATCAAGGAATGGATGAACGCCAACTCCGACGCTCTGACCAACAACGGCGGCAACGACATGGTCGCAGCCGTCACCGCCATGGGCTATGACGCCTACTTCACCGCGCTTGAGGCCATTAAGGCTGCCGGCTCCACGGACGCTTCCGCTGTCCTGGCCGCTCTGCCCTCCGTCTCCTACGACGGCGTGTCCGGCCACATTGCCTTTGACGACATCGGCGACGCCATCCGCGACACCGCCTACATCAAGGCTGCCAACACCGAATCCGGCGAATGGGAATTCTACGCTGTGCAGGGTGTTGAGTAAGCAAACTTCCGAATCAGACGACTTGGCGGGGCTTTCTCCCCGCCAGGTCTTGCACCATTTTATGGTCCGCGTTTTTTCCTTATAACGGAGGATCCGCGTGGCGCATCACATGCCTGATCTGACACGGGGATACTCCGTTATCCCATCAAAATCCGAACGGCCGGCAGCTCTGGAACGCAGCTTCCTGCCCGCCCGACCGCGAGCTTCCGAAGGAGAAATCTTATGCAAGGATTGCTTCCCTATATTATCAACGGCATTTCCGCCGGCGGCCAGTACGCCCTGATTGCCATCGGCTACACGCTGGTCTACGGCATTCTGCGCCTGATCAACTTCGCCCACGGCGATGTCTTCATGGTTGCCGGTCTTCTCATGGTCTATTTCTCGGCCTCGCTGCCGATGTATCTCGCACTTCCGCTCGTCGTTCTGTTCACGGCGCTTCTCGGCTTTCTCATCGAGCGCGCGGCCTATAAGCCCCTTCGCTCCGCGCCCAGAATGTCGCTGATGATCTCGGCCATCGGCGTGAGCTACCTCATCCAGAACCTCGCGTTCTATCTGACCGGCGGCCTTCCCAAGCCCGTCACGAACCCCATCCCCTGGATTTCGGACACCATCAATGTCCTCGGCGCTTCGACCAAGCGCGTGACCCTCGTCACGCCGTTTCTGACCATCGCACTGGTGCTCGTGCTGGTCTGGCTGACCAAGAAGACGAAAATCGGCATGGCCATGCGCGCGGCATCCAAGGATTTTGAAACCGCGCAGCTCATGGGCATCAAGATCAACTCCGTCATCTCCTTCACCTTTGTGGTCGGCTCGGTGCTCGCCTCCGTCGGCGCGATGCTGTACTTCACAAACTATCCGAACGTCGCCGTTACCTCCGGCGGTATGCCGGGCCTGAAGGCGTTCGTCGCGGCCGTCTTCGGCGGCATCGGCTCGATTCCGGGCGCAGTTGTCGGCGCGTTCATCATCGGCCTGAGCGAAGAGCTCATCAAGGGCATTGGCTACTCGACGTTTTCCGACGCGTTTACCTTCGCGCTGCTGATCGTGATTCTCTGCGTCAAGCCCACGGGTCTGTTCGGTGAGAAAGTCACCGATAAAGTGTAAGGAGGTGCGCAATATGACGAAAAAAATCCACCGCGAGTCTGTCATTATCGCCGTGATTCTGCTCATGCTGCTTGCCGCCTGCTTCTATCTTGACTCGGCGCTCCCCAGCTATCACATTGTCATCAAGGTCATCAAAAAGGCCGCCGTTTACTCTCTCGTCGCGGTCTCCATGAACCTGCTCAACGGCTTTACGGGTCTGTTCTCCCTCGGCCAGGCGGGCTTCATGCTGCTCGGTGCCTACACTTACGCGGTTCTGTGTATCCCCGTTGCCAAGCGCGCCGGCGTCTATCAGCAGTTTGAAGGCGGCCTCATCCAGTTCTCCCTGCCGGAGACCTTTGCAAAAATCTTCGGCGAGAGCGCCGGCACCGTCGTCGGCATCCTGCTGGCGCTTCTGATCGGCGGCCTGATTGCCGCTTTGATGGCGTACCTGATCGGCCTGCCAGTGCTCCGCCTGAAGTCCGACTATCTGGCCATTGCAACGCTCGGCTTTGCCGAAATTCTCCGCGCGTTTTTCCAGTGGAACGCTCTTGGCCCCATCACCAACGGCTCGAACCTGCTCAAGGGCTATCCCGACTTCAATCACGCCGCGTCGTACCTGATTTTGATCGGCCTTTTCATCGCGGCCATCGTCCTGCTTGTCAACTCCACCTATGGCCGGGCCTTCAAGGCCATCCGCGACGATGAGATTGCCGCCGAGGCCATGGGCATCAACCTGGCGCACCACAAGCGCCTGGCCTTTATCATCTCCTCGTTCTTCGCCGGCATCGGCGGCGGCATGCTCGCCATGTACATGGGCGCGGTGCAGGCCCTCTCGTTCAAGAGCACCATGACCTATGAGATCCTCCTGATCGTCGTCATCGGCGGCATCGGCTCGATCACCGGCTCTGTCATCACGAGCTTTCTTTACATTGCCAGCGTCGAATGGCTCCTGCGCGGCCTGGACTCCGGCGAGTTCCTTGGCATCCAGGCACCCAACATCTTCAAAAACGGCTTCCGTATGGCCGTTGTGTCCATCATCATCATGTGCGTCGTGCTCTTCTTCCGCAAGGGCATTATGGGTGACCGCGAGCTTTCCGACCTCTTGAGGCCCAAGCAAAAACGCGAGCCAAAATCTCCGAAGGGGGGCAAGCGCAATGGCTGAGTCTGTATTACACGTTGAAAACATCACCATGCAGTTCGGCGGCGTCGTCGCCGTCAACGATCTGTCGATGGATATTTACGAGGGTGAAATCGTCGCGCTCATCGGCCCGAACGGCGCCGGCAAGACGACGGCCTTCAACTGCATCACCGGCGTCTATGAGCCGACCAACGGCAAGGTGGACTTCTGCGGTCAGACGATTGTGGAGAACCACCCGCAGGGCAAAATGAAAAAGCTCTATGCCGGCGATAATCCCACGCTCTATTCCAACGTCGTCTCCCACACGCCGGACTATATCACAAAAATCGGCATTGCCCGTACCTTCCAGAACATCCGCCTGTTCAAGTCCATGACGGTCTTTGAAAACGTTCTGACCGCCATGCACCTGCGCAGAACGTCCAATGTCTTCACCGCGACCTTCCGCTTCAACCGCAAGGAAGAGGCCGCGCAGCGCGAAAAGGCGCTGGAGCTTCTGAAGATCGTCGGTCTGGACGATTTCAAGGACGAGCTTGCCACCTCTCTTCCCTATGGCAAGCAGCGCCGGCTGGAAATTGCCCGCGCGCTGGCGACCGATCCGAAGCTTCTGCTGCTTGACGAGCCGGCCGCCGGTATGAACCCGCAGGAGACCGAAGAGCTGACTGCGTTCATCCGCGAAATCCGCGAGAAATTCAAGCTCACGATCTTCCTCATCGAGCACCACATGAATCTCGTCATGGACATTTCCGACCGGATTTATGTCATCGACTTCGGCCGCCAGATCGCCTCCGGCGTCCCGGCTGAAATTCAGAACAATCCGCGCGTCATTGACGCCTATCTGGGGGTGGACGAAGATGTCTAATATTCTTGAAATCAAAAATCTCGTCGTCTCCTACGGCGGCATCGAGGCCGTCAAGGGCATCGATCTGGAAGTTGAGGAAGGAAAAATCGTCACGCTCGTCGGCTCCAACGGCGCCGGCAAGTCCACGACGCTGAAGTCCATCGCCGGCCTGGTCAAGACGAAATCCGGCGACATTCTCTTTAACGGCAAGAGCCTTCTCAGCCGCTCCACCGACCAGATTGTCGCCGAGGGCGTCACACTGGTTCCGGAGGGCCGCCGCGTGTTTGAAAACCTCACCGTAGAAGAAAACCTCAAGATCGGCGCCTATCTTCGCAAGGACTCCATCAAAGAAGAC
>CAKUCT010000108.1 GCA_934643765.1 uncultured Oscillospiraceae bacterium | reverse complement strand
AAAGATGGTCGTGCGCTGCGTCTTTTATTTTAAGAAAGAAGGTAATTATATGAAGCTCTATTTTGGAAACACGGTGACAACCGCGACAACGTTGATGATTCTGGGCCTGCTTGGCTACATCGGCTATCATGTTTTTGGCCGCGCGGATATTACGTATTGGGGGCGGCGGAGCCTGGCGCTGTTGGTGTTTGGGCTGGTGGTCTGCTGCTTTGCCGCGGCGCGCGACGGCCTGGATCGGACGATCCAGCGCGCGATCGATCATAGCTGCGCACCGGGCCTTTTTCCGCTGGTCAGCGTGCCGACCATCGTCGGCTGCGCCGGGGCGCTTGTAATTGTCATAGCGGCGATTGCAACGCCGGTTGCCAGAACGCAGCAGGCGCGGAGAACATGGTTCTTTGTGATGTCCGGCGGCGTGACGCTGAAGATTTTCACAATGGAGCTTGCCAGAATCCTCGCCTTCCGGGGCTGAAGACTGGAAAGCAGTATAAGAACTTCTGAATGCAGTTTGCATAAGCTGTTCTCAACTGCCTTGCAGCGCGGCCAGCGGGTCGACGCTTTCTCCATCCTGCGTAACGCCAAGGTGCAGGTGCGGCCCTGTGGACCAGCCGCTCGAGCCGACAAGGCCGATGATCTGCCCCTGCTGAACTTCGTCACCGGGGGCAGTCAGCAGCTCCTGCAAATGCGCATAGAATGTCTGTACGCCGTCTTCGTGCTCGAGAAGCACAAAATAGCCGTAAGCCTCATTATATTCCGCTTTGAGAACCGTCCCGCCGGCCACGGCCAGGACATTACTTCCGGCCGATGCTTCCAGATCGACGCCGGAGTGGAAAGCGCTTGTTCCGGAGACCGGATGCACGCGCCAGCCGAAAGAATCTGTCACAGCGGCGTCCGGATTCTCCAGTGGAAAGATGTACTTGGGTGCAGCGTCCGGCAGCGCTTCCGGTTCCGGCGAGGGAAGTTCGGGCTGTACTGGATCTGCGTTCGCCGGGGCGGGCGAGGCCGGCTCTGGTATCTGTATCGGTTCGGAAAGTTCAAGCGGTTTTGCGGCGCGTTCCGCTTCCGTTCCGCCTTGCGCGGGGGCAGCCTGCGTGGCAAGAACGACGGATGACAGCGCGAACAAAATGGATGCGCAGACGGCCGTCCATGCCGGGGCCCGTTTGAAGCGCACAATGGCGCGGATGCGCGCTTCGGCGCTGCTTTTGGCAAAGGCGCTGCAAAGCGGCGCCGGGCAGGATCTCCGCTGCGCCATGTCGAGCAGAGCCAGCGCGTAGGCCTTTTTGCATTCCGGCCCCAGCGCGCGCAAAACGGCCTCATCGCACGCGAGCTCTATATCGCGGTTCGCGAGGTGCACCATCAGCCAGACCAGCGGATTCCACCAGTAAACGCAGAGACACACGGTGAAAGCCAGCTTGCGCAGGCACTCCTTCCGGCGGATGTGCGCCAGCTCATGCGCCAGTACCAGCTGAAATTCTGCGCTGCC
The DNA here is from genome assembly GCA_934643765.1 of uncultured Oscillospiraceae bacterium. Lineage (GTDB taxonomy): Bacteria > Bacillota > Clostridia > Oscillospirales > Oscillospiraceae > CAG-170. The sequence continues at coordinate 5,423 of CAKUCT010000108.1, read as the reverse complement.
GACGGGCAAATCCTCCGGCAGAAGCACGGTCGGATGAAAAACGCCGAAGGTGAGCGGCGCGCGGCGGCTGTTGCTCACGAAGATGCGCGGATCGCGCGAAAAACGGAAACGGTCCAAAAGCGCGTCCGTGGATGGCTGCGGCGCAAGGCGCGTGCCGTGAAACCTGCGCACCATGCAGGCATACCCAACTGCAAAATAGGCCGCCAGCAGCGCCGCGCCGGTCAGCCAGATGAGAAGGCCGGGGGAAACCTGCGCATCAGATGGCGCCAAAATGCCGAGCGCATATCTGCCGGCCAAGGTGGGAAAGGCAAATGCCCTGTCGGATACAGCGCCGCCCGCCGCCGCGGCAGGCGGACTGCGCAGCAGGTTCCAGATGCTGAAGCGTGTCGGAATGGAGACCGGAAGCAGCAGCCGCGCGGCGGCTGCGCACCAGAGCGCCGGGAAAAGCGCGCGCGGCAGATGCTTTTTCAGCAGCCGCAGCGCAAGCACCAGCAGGATCGTTGCACTGCCGCCCAGAATTGCGGCCCAGATGCCCGTCATGGTTCCTGCGCCTCCACGAGCGCCTTGAGCCGTGCAATTTCCTCTTTGGAGAGCGAGCGGTCAGACAGAATGGAAGCAAACAGCATCTCGGCCGAGCCGCCGAAAATTTTGTCGACCAATGTGTCGGCCTCTTCCTTCTGCGCCTGCTGCTTGGTAAGCAGCGCGTGACAGACAAAGTTCGGCTCGCGGCGCTCGATGGCGCCCTTGTCGATGCATTTTTTGATGACGGTGTAAGTCGTGTTCTTGTTCCAGCCGACGCTGCTTGCCAGCTGCAGCGAAATTTCCTTCGCTGTCTGGTCGTTCTTCTGCCAGAGAACCTCCAATACACGCCATTCGGAATCAAACAGCTTCATAACGTACCTCCGGGGACAGATTCTATGCTCAGACTATCATATTCGTCTGAACCTGTCAAGATGGGTTGACAAAGACAGACGATTGTGATAGTCTGAGCATAGACTATCGCGATAGTACAAAATGAAAAGGAGGTTTCCGGGACAGACCAGGTTACACAGACAACCAGACCGGAGCGCGTTGCGCGCCGCGCTCCGCTTGCAAAGACCCGGAATGAAGGTTATGAGAAAACACCTGAAAATCATAGCGCTTACGCTGCTGCTCATGGCCTTTTGCGGCTGCGGGGCGAAAAAGGAGCTGCGGGTGGTATCGTTCCCTGCGGCGCCGCAGCAAAGCCAGCAGGAAGAGGCGGCGGATGCAGAATCTGTTTCTGCATCCGCGCAGGATGCGGCGGACGGGGCGGAATATCATCTGGAGCTTCAAAGGCGCGTGCCGGAGGGTTTCACCGGCATCACAGCGCTGGCGGTTTTCGGCGATACGCTCATCACCGGCGGCCCCACGGAAGACGGGCTGGCTCTTGTTCGTTTCCCGGCTGAAGGCGGAGCGGCGCGAGCTTTGGATATTCCGGACGCGACGGAGTACCTCTACGCGCTGTGCGTAGACCCGGACGGTGGTTTTTGGCTTCTGAGCGGGAGTCTTCCGGCGGGATATCTGGATAGACGCGGGAATTTTACGTTCTTGTCCGGCGAACCGGATGGAAGGCTGGTGCTTTCGAGATATGATGCGGATTTTTCTTTGCAGGAAACGGCGCCGCTTGCAAAGACTTACGCAGAGTCTGGGGCGCGGTTTTTCCAGATGACGAAAACAGATGGCGGGTTCGCACTTGTCAGTGCGTCGATGCTCGTTCTGCTGGATGACAGCGGCGCGGAGACGGCGCGGCAGGAACTAGATTCGAACGATGGTTGGGCGTTTGCGGCGATGCAGGAACGGGACGGGATGCTTTTTGTCCTCACGCGGGACATGTTCCGCGGCGAAGCGCCCGAATTACGCGCGTTTGACGAAAAAACGCTCACTGCACTCGAGGCGCAGACGCTGCCGTCGGGCTCGGTGGGGCTTGGTTTGGACGAGGACGGCGATTTTCTTCTGACGAACAGCGAGGCGCTTTCAAGCTATGACCTTGCGTCCGGAAAAATACAGACGCTGGCGCTCTGGCGGGAGCTCGGCGCGAAAACGGATGCGGAACAAATTTTCCAGACGGAAGACGGATATGTGCTGTTTTCGCCGAACGGTGAGGCGGCCACGACGCTTTTCTGGCAGGTGGACGCGGGAAATGAAAGGACGGTTCTGACGCTGGCCGTCGCGGCCGACTGCCCTGTCTGGTATGAATTTACGCAGCTGTTTGAGAATTTCAATCTCAGCCAAGAGCAATATCAGATCGACTATACCTTATACACGGACTCGCAGTATGCAGACGGCGAACCGATGGACGTTCTGCGCACGCAGATCATGGCAGGGCAGTCGCCGGACCTTTTCGCCTTCTACTCCGACGGCAATCAGGCGCCGCCCCTGCAGGCCCGCGCGGTATGCGGTGATCTGCGGGGGCTTTTGCCGGATGTGACGGAAGAGAGCATGCTGCCGGGGCTTTTTGACCTGCTCACGCAGAGCGGGGCGCTTTATGAGCTGCCGCTGACGGTGCGGGTCGATACCTTGAGCATGCCGTCGAATTTGATCGATCACTCCGGTGTCACGCTGGAAGATTTGGAAGCTGCGCGGGAAAAGATGCCGCCTGATTGGGTGCCGGTCGATTCATGGAATACGCCGGGGAATCTTTTCGGGTTGACGGCTGCCTTCTGCATCGGAAGATTTACAGACCGCAATACCGGCACCTGCAATTTTGAAACGCAGGAATTTCTGAATATCCTCGACTGGTGCAAGCGCTGGGGCGGCGACGGCTCGACGCCGGAAGCGCCCGAGAAAACGCTTGTCAAGCTCGGCTGGATCTCGAGCCTCAGCTGGCTGGCCGGGCGCGAGGAGATCGCGAAAGAGTGGTTTGACGGCGCGGGCTACACCTACGCCGGCTATCCGGTGGGGACCGGCGGCAGCGCATATCTGGTTTTGACGAGTCTTGGCGTGAGCACATCGTGCCGGGATATGAACGGCGCGAAAGCATTTTTGGAGTACTGCTTTTCCAATGTGCAGGAAAACGGCCTCCCTGCAAATTTTGCCGCATTGCAGGATGAACTGGCCGAGTATCAGCGCGGAAACCGCACCGACTGGTACGGCAATCCGGAGATGATCAGCGGCGCGGACGAGGCGAAATTTCTGGAACTTCTGAACAGTGTGACCGTGCTTGAAGGCATGGACCGGGCGCTAGAGGAGATTCTCTGCGAGGAGGCAAACGCTTATTTTGCGGATGCCTGCACAGCCGGACAGGCGGCAAAAAATATCCAGAGCAGGGCCAGCGTGTACCTGCAGGAGCAATATCCGTCATAACGGAGAAAACTGCTTGACATTCTGCCGAATATCCCTTATAATGCATCGGACACAAAAAAGGAGGAAACGACGATGCAGTATTTGCTCAAGAATGCGCAGATTCTCTCGGGCGACGTATTTCGCCTCGTGGACGTAGTTGTTTCAGACGGCAGAATTGTTTCCATCGGGGATCGTATTTCCTGCCCCGGTGATACTGTTTCCATTGATCTTCATAACGCGGTTTTATTTCCCGGTTTCGTTGATGTGCATGTACATCTTCGTGAACCGGGATTTTCTTATAAGGAGACGATCCGGACCGGAACCATGGCCGCGGCGCACGGCGGGTTTGCACATGTGGCGTGCATGCCGAACCTGAACCCGGTGCCGGACTGCCGGGAAGCGCTCGATGTGCAGCGCAGGCTGATTGACGAAACGGCGCTGGTGCATGTGCACCCCTACGGCGCGGTGACGGTCGGAGAAAAGGGCGAGCAGCTTGCGGACCTTGCGGCGATGGCGCCGGATGTGATCGCATTTTCAGACGACGGCAAGGGCATCCAGTCCGAGAGCATGATGCGCCAGGCGATGACGGAGTGTAAGCGCCTGGGCAAGATTCTCGCGGCGCACTGCGAGGACAACAGCCTTCTGCATGGCGGCTATATCCACGACGGCGCATATGCAAGGGCGCACGGGCACCGCGGCATCTGCTCCGAGAGCGAATGGGGCCAGATTGCGCGCGATGTGAAGCTTGCGGCGCAGACCGGGTGCGCGTACCATGTGTGCCATGTTTCTACGAAGGAAAGCGTCGCCATTATCCGCGAGGCGAAAAAGCGCGGCGTCAACGTCACCTGCGAGACAGGGCCGCATTATCTGGTCTTTACGGATGAAGATCTGCAGGAGGACGGAAGATTCAAGATGAACCCGCCCCTGCGCGCGAAGGAAGACCGCGAGGCCCTGATCGAGGGACTTCTTGACGGGACAATCGATATGCTCATCACCGACCACGCCCCGCACAGCCGGGAAGAAAAGGCAAAGGGGCTGGAGAAAAGCGCGATGGGCGTTGTGGGCCTGGAGACCTCGTTTGCCGCGAGCTACACCTATCTTGTGAAAACCGGGATTCTGACGCTTTCCAAGCTGGTTGATCTGATGCACGGCGCGCCGATGCGCCGCTTTGGCTGCGGCACAGAGCTTGCTGTGGGCGCACCCGCGGATCTGACGGCGTTCGCGCTGGAGGAAAGCTACAGCGTCGATCCGGAGAAGTTCTTCTCCATGGGCAAGGCGACACCGTTTGCCGGATGCGAACTGTCGGGCGTGTGCAAGCTCACGATGATCGGCGGCAAGCCGGTCTGGAAGGAGGAAGGGCTTTGATCGAGGTATCTTATAAGGTTCTGGACAATGAGATGCTGTGTCCCGGGGTCTACCGGCTGCGGCTGGAGGGAAATACGTCGGCCATCACCGCGCCGGGCCAGTTTGTGGAGCTGCAGCTTCCGGGCTTTTTCCTCAGACGGCCGCTTTCGGTCTGCGACTGGGATGAAGCGGGACTGACGATTTTGTACCGGGTGGTTGGCCGCGGAACAGACTGGCTTGCCGCCTGCGCGCCCGGCGCGCGGATTGACGCGCTGACGGGGCTTGGAAACGGATTTGATGTGGCAGCGTGCGGAAAGACGACGCTTGTCATCGGCGGCGGCATCGGTGTGCCGCCGATGTACGGCCTGGCGAAGCGGCTGCTTGCCGCGGGAAAAACGCCGGTCGCGATTCTGGGCTTCAATAAAAAGAGTGAAATTTTCTATCAGAAGGAATTTGAAGCGCTCGGCATCAAAACGATTGTCGCGACCGCCGATGGAAGCGCCGGTGTCAAGGGCTTTGTGACAGACGCCCTTCCGAAGAATTTTGACACGTTCTGCGCCTGCGGGCCGATGGTGATGCAGCGGGCGCTTTGCGAAAAGACGGATAAGCCCGGCTTTTTGAGTCTGGAGGCGCGCATGGGCTGCGGCTTCGGCGCGTGCATGGGCTGCACGATTGAAACGGCAGACGGCCCGAAGCGCGTCTGCAAGGAAGGCCCCGTGTTCCGGAAGGAGGCGCTGGTATGGTAAATACAGAAGTGACGCTCTGCGGCGTGACGC
>CAKUCT010000107.1 GCA_934643765.1 uncultured Oscillospiraceae bacterium | reverse complement strand
TCATAAGGCAGGCTCCACGATTCTGCTCGTCGAGCAGAACGCGCAGATGGCGCTGCAGGTTGCAGACCGCGCCTACGTTCTGGAGTCCGGCCGCATCACGCTCTCCGGCACCGGCGCGGAACTGATGGCAAGCGAGTCGGTCAAGCGGGCTTACCTGGGCGGATAAGCGCTTCGCGCCTGGCAAAAAGCAGTGCTTTTTGCCAGAAAGACTGCACCCCGCTGCGCGCATAAATTTTGTGCATAACACAAAATTTTCACACTTGCGGGGTGAGCAGTATTTTTCCGGTCGGCAAAGCCGCCGGATAAAATGGATTTTAATAAATTCGCCGCTCGAAAGCGGCGAACTCTGCGAGGCTTTTACAAGTAAAACGCAGGCTGCGATGAAAATCGTAGCCTGCGCTGTTTTTTGTCAGACAATTATCTTTTGCAGTTACTGATTGTCGGTTTTTTCGCCGTCAAGCGCCAGGTGGGAGAGGGGATTGGCCTCCGCGGCAATCTTCAGCTCTGTGCTTTCAATATGCGTATAGATCTGGGTCGTATTGAGGTTTTCATGGCCCAGAACTTCCTGCAGCGTTTTTAGATCCACGCCGTTGGAAAGCATCAGCGTTGCCGCCGTGTGGCGCAGCTTATGCGCGGAAAACTGCGTGGAATCCAGACCTGCGGCCAGCAGGTGCTTTTTGACCAGCCGGTGAACCGCCGAGACGCTGATCCGGTTTCCGTCGCGCGATCCGAAGAGCGCGCGGTTATCGGACAAAACGATCTGTTTTCGCTCAATCAGGTACCGGTCGATGGCCTTGCGGCAACTTGAACCCATGTAGACGATCCGCTCTTTATTGCCTTTGCCGACGACGCGGAGCCGGTCGTCGTATACATCCGTGAGATTCAGCCCCACAAGCTCAGAGCGCCGGATGCCGCAGTTGAGAAAAATCATCAGTATTGCAAAGTCGCGCGCCTGGTTCGGGCCGTCTACGGCCTTCAGAAGCGCTGTAGATTCTTCGAGCGTCAGGTATTTCGGCAAACTTTTACGGATTTTGGGGAACTCAATATCCTTGACCGGATTTTCTGTGATCTGCTTGGAAGAGACTGTCAGGTAGTTATAGAAGGCTTTGATTGCCGAGAGCTTGCGCGCGCGGGCTGCAGAGCCGATGCCGGTATCTGAAGCGGATTCCGGGTTTTCGCGGTCATTGGCCAGATACGATAGAAAATCAAAGACCTCGGCCGTCGTGATTGAGCGGATGAATGCCAGATCGACATCCTTGATAGAAATTTCGTCGAGCGGCGTGTCATACGGCAGCTCGCGGCGCATCAGCAGCACAAAGCGCAGAAACAGCCGCAGATCCAGATAGTATTCAGAAACCGTCCGCCGCGACTGGCCCTTGACCGTTTCGTGGTAGGACAGAAAATTGCGCAGCACCTGCGGCGCGTCGTAATATGTTTCGGGCATAGGGAAGACCTCCGGATGTATCCGGCGATATCACTTTGGACGGAAATGTACTGAAATCATTAACGCAACAAAATAAAAATTTTGTTGCGTTGGAAGTGGGATTTCAATCGTCAGGCTCCAAGGATACACTACGGTCACATCATTATATTGATAGAACTGCTTATTTGATCAGCGCAGACAGGAAATCAAGATACTGTCTGCAGATTTCCTTATGTTCCTTTTTGCGGATGAGCACCGTATCGCCGGAATCCAGCACGAATTGCTCTCCGGCTTCGCGGATGTGCTCCATGTTTACAAGATAGCTCTGATGGCAGCGCAGGAACCTTGCATCATTCAGCTCGGCCTGGATATCGCCGAGCTTTTTATAAACGGTATATTCACGGCCCTGCGTCAGATGGATGATACACTGCGAATTGCGGCTTTCCGCGTAAAGAATTTCTTCATACGGGACGCGCAGCACCTGCGCACGCGTCTTGATGCAGTACGTACCGTCTTCAATTTTCTGGACGACACGGTCCATCAGGCGCGTGAAATGTTCCATATCATATGGCTTGAGCATATAGCCGGAAGCGTCTACCTCAAAGCTTTCCGGCGCAAAATCCAGCGCGGTTGTACAAAAAACGATCAGCCCCGTGTAAGAAATCGCGCGCAGATGGCGCGCCGCGTCGATGCCGAGCCAGCGCTCCATATAAATATCGAGGAAAATCAGATCAAACCAGGCCCCATCGTTGATGTCATAATAGAGCGTGTCCCCTCTTTCGTACTGGGCGCACTGGCAGGAAATGTTGTGTTTGGTACAATAGTCGGCTACAAATTCGTTTAATATTGCCCGTTCAATGTCGGAGTCATCACAGATTGCTATGTGGATCACAGGTCGTTTTGATTCCTTTCCTGGTATTTGCTGGTAATTGTGATCGAATTCAGCGGGAAACACGCCGTTTTCAGCAGATATGCATCAGGCTTTTTTAGATTATGTATACTGATTACAGTTTCAGTTTTGTGGAACACAATCATTATAAAAAGGGGCTAGTATCATGCGGTATCGTGCCGTGGAAGCACAAAAGTATTCCGAAGAAACGGGACATTACACAACCTATGGGATTGCACTGCGTCAGAACGATGCAGAACCAGAGAACACACCGGCATATCTGGAAGACGTCTTCCTGAAGCAAGCGCCGGTAGACACGCTTGTAGAGCAGCTGAACCAGCTGCAGCCGGCAGATGTTCATCTGCATGACGTTGTGGAAGACGCCGTCGCGGAAGATTAGCGGCGCGGCTGCGATGGCATGTCCTGCCATTTGTTGAAATCATTATACTATATTCCGTATATCCTTGGCAAGATGCCGCGGGGAAAATCCCTGCGGCATCTTGTTTATTTCTTGTTGGCCGCTTCGGCCTTTTCCAGATTGATCTTGCGGCGGTTTTTGACCGCGTCGTCCATCGGGACAATTTCGCCTGCCGCCTGCAGTGCCATCTTTGTAAGCAGCGGTCCGACCAACTCATAGATCAGAATGGCAAACAGCGTAATATTTCGGATCAGCTCACCTTCCGCGCCAAGGCTCTGCGCGGTCACGCACATACCGAGTGCAACGCCGGCCTGCGGCAGAAGCGTAATGCCGAGGTATTTGCAGATCTGCGGCTCGCATTTCATCAGCTTCGCCGAGTAATGAGCACCCAAATACTTGCCGAGTGAACGCGTGATGATGTACACAACGCCGATCAGCACAATCATGCCGTCCTGGAACACGCCCAGATCGAGCTCCGCGCCGGAGATGACGAAGAACGCAGCAAACAGCGGGCTTGTCCACCGGTCAGCCTTGGCCATAATTTCTTCCGACAGCGGGCAAAGATTGCAGAACAGCGTGCCGAGCATCATGCACGTCAGAAGCGACGAAAAACCGATTGTGACCGGGCCGACCTGGAACTCTGTCATCGAGAGCGCCGAGATCAGGAAGACCAGCGCAATGGTCATATTCAGACGGTTCGTATTGGAGTTGAAGAGCTTTTCCAGCTGCGTCAGCACCCAGCCGCCCAACGCGCCGAGCGCCAGCGAGCAGACAATCTCAAGAAGCGGGTTGACAACAATCGACACAATGTCAAACGAGTTGGTGTTCAGAGCCTTTGCAATGCCGAACGAAACGGCAAACACCACCAGGCCGACCGCGTCATCCAGCGCAACAATCGGCAGCAGCAGATCAACCAGCGGGCCTCTTGCCTTATACTGCCGGACGACCATCAGCGTTGCGGCGGGCGCCGTCGCTGTTGCAATGGCGCCGAGCGTGATGGCCTGCGCAATGGAGAGCTTCCCGTTTGTCAGAAAGACAATCGCGATGAGCGCGAGGTCTACCAAAAACGTTGCAGCTAGCGCCTGCAGAACGCCGATGACAAAGGCCTGCTTGCCGGTCTTTTTGAGCTCCGAGAGTCTGAATTCGCTGCCGATGGAAAAAGCGATGAAACCGAGTGCGACATCCGAGATCAAGGACAGATGGGTGACATCGTCCATCGTCGGAAAGCCGATCCCCTGGACACCGAGACGGCCCAGGCAATACGGGCCGATCAGTACGCCAGCCACCAGATACGCCGTCACAGACGGCAGCTTCAGCGGCTTTGCAACACGGGTCATCAGCAGGCCCGCGAGAACCGCAACAGACAGGGATAATAATGTACGCATGCTAAATTCCTTCATTTCACTTTTGATATTTTCGCACGAACCATTATACGCATTTTAAGATGAAATGCAAGAAGAAATTGTGCCGAATCAATAAAATATCGCACGCGTTTTTGTCTAATATGCTTTATTTATAAATAGGATGAAAAAGGCAGGCTTTCTGCTGCAAAAGGCCGGAAAAGCCGGATTTCAGACAGGGCTGCTCTCCCCTTTTTGGCAAAGGAAAACGCCTCAAATTCCGAAGAACTTGAGGCGTTGGTGCGCGAGGCGGGACTTGAACCCGCACGTCCGGAGTGGACACTAGAACCTGAATCTAGCGAGTCTGCCAATTCCACCACTCGCGCATTGTTTGTTGCTGTCTCTCGACTGCCCCAGTATAATATCACAGGGCTTTTGGAATGTCAAGTGTTTTTTCCTGCAATTTTCTCCGGCCGGTAGCCGCCCCCGTTTCTGCGCTGCCGGACGGACAGATTCTCAGCGATTGATGGCCTGCCGCTGGCCATTACCATATCATACTTCTGCGCGCGAGGCTATTAGCAATTCTAATGTTTCCTATCCAAAACAAGTGATTTACTTATGCCATTTGCGTGCTATAATAAGGACGAATTTGATAAAATAAACGAATTGTGTGAAGGAGTATGTATTATGAGTAACTGCGCGATTGTTGGTATCAACTGGGGCGACGAAGGCAAGGGCCGCATGGTCGATCTGATTGCAAGAGAGTATGACATCGTCTGCCGGTATCAGGGCGGCAACAACGCCGGACACACCATTGTAAATGAATACGGTAAGTTTGCGCTGCATCTGATTCCGTCCGGCATCTGCCTGCCCGGCGTTGTGAACGTGCTTGGCAACGGCGTTGTCATTGATATTGAAGATCTCTGGAAGGAAATGTCCGCGCTCAAGGACGCAGGCGTCCCCGTTACGCCGGAAAACTTCAAGATTTCTGACCGCGCAACCATCGTCTTCCCCTATCACCGCGCGCTCGACGGGCTGGAGGAAGCCAGACTCAAGGACAAGAAGTACGGCTCTACCCTGCGCGGCATTGCCCCTGTGTATTCTGACAAATACCAGAAGAAGACCATTATGGTCGGCGAGCTGCTCTACCCTGAGTATCTGGAAAAGCGTCTGGCGTCCATCCTGGAGTGGAAGAACCTGACGATTCAGAACGTCTACGGCGCAGAGCCCTACAAGCTCGAGGATATGCTGGCCTGGTGCAAGGAATTTGGCGCCAAGCTTGCGCCCTACATCTGCAACACTACCAAATACATGTACGAAGCACAGGCTGCCGGCAAGAACATCATGTTTGAGGCCCAGCTCGGCGCGCTGCGCGACATTGACTTCGGCATCTTCCCCTACACCTCCTCGTCCTCTTCCAACGCCGGTTATGCCTGCGTGGGCGCCGGTATCCCGGGCAGCCATGTGGACCGCACGGTCGGCATCGTGAAGGCATACTCCACCTGCGTCGGCGAAGGCCCATTCACGGCAGAGTGGTTCGGCGAAGAGGCCGAGAAGCTGCGTGAGGCCGGCGCGGAGTATGGCGCGTCCACCGGCCGCCCGAGAAGAGTCGGCCCGATCGACATTGTAGCTACCCGTTACGGCTGCCAGATCCAGGGCGCGACCGAGGTTGCACTGACGAAGCTCGATGTGCTGTCCTACATGAAGGAGATTCCCATCTGCGAGCAGTATGAAGTAAACGGCGAAAAGACCGACGACTTCCCCTTCACCGCCGTCATCGATCAGGCGAAGCCCGTTATGACGTCCATGCCCGGCTGGGGCTGCGACATTTCCGGCGTGCGCAAGTATGAAGATCTGCCCGTCGAAGCGCGCAACTACGTTGAATACATTGAAAAGCAGATCGGCTGCCGCATCAGCTACGTTTCCGTCGGCGCAAAGCGCGACGAGATCATCTACCGCTAAAAGAGGAACATTCCATGAAACCCACCTATGAAAGCCCCCTTGCCTCGCGCTACGCCTCTACCTATATGCTGCACCTGTTCTCGCCGGACTGCCGGTTTGAGACCTGGCGCAAGCTCTGGGTGGAGCTGGCCCGGGCGGAGCATAATCTGGGCCTGCCCGTCAGTCAGGCGCAGGTTGATGCGCTGGCGGCCCATGTGAGCCCGATTGACTATGATGTCGTTGCGAAAAAGGAACAGGAAATCCGCCACGATGTCATGGCGCACATCTATGCCTTCGGCCTGGACGCGCCGGAGGCAAAGGGCATCATCCATCTGGGCGCCACCAGCTGTTATGTGACCGACAACGCAGATCTCATCATCTACCGCAGCGCCCTGCAGTATCTGGCGGGTCAGTTGAAGTCTGTGATGCAGAATCTGTGCGATTTCGCGGACAAATACGCCGCGCTTCCCTGCCTCGGCTATACGCATTTCCAGCCCGCGCAGCTCGTGACCGTCGGCAAGCGCGCCACGCTCTGGCTGCAGGACCTGATGCTGGATCTTGAAGAGCTGGACGATGTGCTCGCCGCCATCCGCTTTCTCGGCTGCCGCGGCACGACCGGCACGGAGGCGAGCTTCCTCGCCCTCTTTGACGGCGATACGGCAAAGATCGACGAAATGAACCGCCGCATCGCCGCCGACTTCGGCTTTGAGCGGCTGTATGACGTGTGCGGGCAGACCTATCCGCGCAAGCTCGACAGCCGCATCCTGAATGTGCTCTCCTCCATCGCGCAGAGCTGCTATCGCTTTGCAAATGACGTGCGCCTTTTGCAGCACGACCGGCAGCTCGAAGAGCCGTTTGAGAGCACGCAGGTCGGCTCGTCCGCGATGCCGTATAAGCG
>CAKUCT010000106.1 GCA_934643765.1 uncultured Oscillospiraceae bacterium | reverse complement strand
AGCCAACGGATGACGAAGGAAATGCTGCACCAGAGGATAGAGGAAACCTGCCTGCGGATGTTCGGGTGTGAACTGCGCGAGGCAACGGAAAAGCAGGCCTACCGCGCGCTGTGCGTGACGGTACGGATGATGCTTGAGGACAAGCAGCGCACGTTCCAGGCCGAAACCCGGCAGAACGAGCGCAAGCAGGTCTATTACATGTCTATGGAATTTCTGGTGGGCACGTCGCTGCGCAACAATCTGTTCAATCTGGGCCTATATGGCGAGGCGGACGCGGTTCTGAAGGGGCTTGGGTTCTCGCTGGAGAAGCTTTGCTCGATGGAGCCGGACGCGGGACTCGGAAACGGCGGCCTTGGCCGGCTGGCTTCCTGCTATATGGACGCGGCGACGGGGCTTTCTTATCCGGTGACGGGCTTTTCTATCCGGTATGAATTCGGCATTTTCCGGCAGAAGATTGTCGGCGGGTGGCAGATCGAGTTCCCGGACGACTGGCTGGGGCTTGGCGACGTGTGGCTGCACACGAGAGAAGACGACGCTGTGGAGGTGCGCTTCGGCGGGACGGTGCACGAGTGGAACGATCAGGGGAAATTCCGCGCCGCGCAGGTGGGCTATCAGTCGGTGATGGCGGTGCCGCACGATTTTTACATCTCGGGCTACCACGCAGACGGCGCCAACAAGCTGACGCTCTGGAGCGCGACGGTGCCGCATGGACTGGATATGGCGGCGTTTTCGCGCGGCGATTATGCCCGGGCGCTGGAGCAGAACACGATGGCAGAGACCATCTCCAAGGTACTCTATCCGGCGGACGATCACATAGAGGGCAAAAGACTCCGGCTCAAGCAGCAGTATCTATTGGTGTCTGCATCCCTGCAGACGATTTTGAAAGAGCATATCAAGCAGTATAAGACGCTGGATAATCTGGCGGACAAGGTTGCGGTGCATATCAACGATACGCACCCGGCACTGTGTGTGCCGGAGCTGATGCGCCTGCTTATCGACCAGTACGATATGGGCTGGGACGAGGCGTGGGAGATCACCTGCAAGTGCCTTTCCTACACGAACCATACGGTCATGGCCGAGGCGCTGGAGCACTGGCAGATCGACCTGTTCCGCGAGCAGCTGCCGCGCGTCTACAGCATTGTCTGTGAGATTGACCGGCGCACGCGCGCAAAACTGCAGAGCGTCTATCCGGGGGATTTTGCGAAGATCGACTACATGGCGCCGGTATCGGGCGGCGAGGTGCGCATGGCAAATCTGTGTCTTGCCGCATGCCACAAGGTAAACGGCGTGTCGCAGCTGCACACGCAGATTCTCAAAGACGGTATTTTCAGAGACTACGCAAGGCTGAACCCCGACCGCTTTATCAACGTCACAAACGGCATCGCCTACCGCAGATGGCTCTGCCAGGCAAATCCGGGCCTGACGCAGTATCTGACGGAGCTGATCGGAGACGCCTTTACCAAGGACGCGCGGGAACTGGAACGGCTCATGGCGTATTATGATAACCAGGAGGTCCTCTCCCGGCTGCGCGCGATCAAGATTGAAAACAAGAAGCGGCTGGCCGCGTATGTGAGCCGGGCCAACGGCGTGCACTTGGACGCGGAGAGCCTTTTTGATGTGCAGGTCAAGCGGCTGCACGAATATAAGCGGCAGCTTCTGAACGTGCTGCATATTCTGCGGCTGTATCTGGATATCAAGGACCATCCGCAGCAGGCGGTGACGCCGCGCACATTTGTGTTCGCGGCCAAGGCCTCGGCGGGGTATCAGCTGGCAAAGCAGATTATTTCGCTGATTGTGGCTGCGGCCGATCTGATCAATGCCGACCCGGAGATGCATGGGAAGCTCAAGGTCGTGTTCATTGAGGACTACAAGGTGTCGCTGGCGGAGATCATCATCCCGGCGGCGGATATCTCGGAGCAGATTTCCGTGGCGGGAAAAGAAGCCTCCGGCACGGGCAATATGAAGCTGATGATCAACGGCGCGGTGACGCTCGGGACGCTGGACGGGGCCAATGTCGAAATTTGTCAGCAGGTGGGCGAACAGAACATGTTCCTGTTCGGCCTGCACGCCGAACAGGTGGAGGCGCTCTGGAAAAGCGGGTATGACCCGCGGGCGTATCTGACGCCGGAGCTGGAGCGGGTGCTGCAGATGCTGACGTCCGGCGTTCTGGGGCAGAAGTACGACGATATTGTGTCGAGCCTTCTCACCCCGCGTTTCGGCGCGGCCGACGGGTACATGACGGTTGCGGATTTTGCGGATTACTGCCGCGCGCAGAAGCAGGCGGGCACCGTCTGGAAAGACCAGAGAGCGTTCGGCAATATGGCGCTTGTGAACATTGCGAAGGCGGGCGTTTTCTCGTCCGACCGCGCGGTGGAGCAGTACGCCGAAGAAATCTGGAATCTGAACAAAACAGGAAACAAAGGAAACTATGCGAATTTTATTTGACAGCAAGCTGTCCCAGTTCAAAACACCGTTCGGCACGCTTGCACCGGGAAAGCTATGCCGCATCCGGGTGGATATTCCGGTTTCATGCCGGACGGTGAAGGCCGAACTCCGGCTTTTGCAGGAGGACGGACAGACGCAGATTTCTGCGCTGCCGCTTGCAAGGCAGGCGCAGAACGAGCTCTATGAGAGCTGGAGCGGAGAATTTTCACTGCAGGAACCGGGCCTGTATTTCTATTATTTTTATATCACGACGGAAAATGAAGCCTTCCGGCTTTATAAGCAGGGAAACGATACAAACATGGAAGCGGGCGACCTCTGGCAGGTCAGCTGTGTGGCTGAAAGCTATCCGGCGCCGGAGTATGCCCGGGGCGCGGTGATGTATCAGATTTTCCCCGACCGGTTTTATGCCGAGGGGCGGTGCGACTGCGCGGGGAAGCTGGAGCCGTACTGGGTGCATGAGAACAAGGACGATGTGCCTGTCTTCCGGCCGAATGAGCGCGGCGAGGTACTGAACAACGATTTTTACGGCGGAAATCTCGCGGGAATCCGGGCAAAGCTTTCGTATCTGCAGGAGCTCGGTGTGGAGCTTTTATACCTGAACCCCATCTTTTTTGCGTTCTCCACGCACCGGTACGATACGTGCGACTATGGGCGCATTGACCCGATGCTGGGCACGGAGGAAGATTTCCGCGCGCTGTGCAATGATGCACACGCGCTGGGGATGAAGGTTATTTTAGACGGTGTGTTTTCCCACGTCGGCCGCAGGAGCGGGTATTTCCAGGAGGCCATCTCCAATCCGGAATCCAGATACCGCAGCTGGTTCGACTTCAAGCATTATCCGGACGTCTATACCAGCTGGTGGGGGATTACGGATCTTCCGTGCGTCAACAAGACAAACGAGGACTTTATCCGGTACATCATCGACGACGAAAATTCCATCGCCGCGCGCTGGCTGCGCGCCGGCGCGGACGGATGGCGGCTGGATGTGGTAGACGAGCTGCCGGACAGCTTTGTCATGAGCCTGCGGCGCAGAATCCGGGAGGTCAAGCCGGATGCGCTGCTCATCGGCGAGGTCTGGGAGGACGCGTCGAATAAAATTGCCTACGGCGTCCGGCGGCGGTATTTCGCAGACCGGGAGCTGGATTCGGTGATGAACTATCCATGGCGGAAGGAGATTCTGCGCTATGTGCGCGGGGAAGACGGCGGCGTGGCGCTCGGCGAGCGGATTATGACGCTGGCGGAAAACTACCCAGCGGATGTGCTCAGCTGTGTGATGAACATTCTCTCGACGCACGATACGCCGCGGGCGATCAACGCGCTGCTTGACCCGCGCGATGGCGACCGCGAGGAGCTGGCAAGACGGCAGTTTTCGCCCGAGGCGCTTGCGCGAGGCAAGGCACTTTTGCGCATGGCAGCATTTTTGCAGTTTACGCTGCCGGGCATTGCCTGCATCTACTATGGGGACGAGGCGGGCATGGATGGGTATCGGGACCCGTTCAACCGCAAATACTACCCCTGGGGCCGTGAGGACACGGCGCTGCAGGATTTTTACCGCGCGCTGGGAACGCTTAAAAAACAGGAGCCCGCGCTGCGGCGCGGCGACGTGACGGTTGTAGAGGCGGGCGGCGGAAGGCTGATGTTCCTGCGGCGGTGGGAAGACGAGACGCTTGCCGTGTGCTGCAATAAGTCGGAAGCACCATGGGAGCTGCCGCGCGGCGGACAGCTGCTGTTCGGCGGGAACCTTTTGTCGTATCTGCCGCAGAAGCTGGTGCTTGCGCCGGGGGGATACTGCCTGGTCAGACGATAAAAAAGAGCGAGCCGGGCCTTGCTGCGGCAGGCCCGGCCTTTAAAGTAACAGGAGAAGAACGATGAGACAGATTTCACGGCGTAAGATTCGATGGCTGGTGCTTTGCTGCGCGGCGCTGCTGGCGCTTTTGCTGTGCGGCTGCGCAGGGCAGGAACAACAGACCAATCAGGCGCCGATTCCGGCGCAAAATGTACAGAGCGCGGAGGAGACGGCGCAGCCGGAGCAGAGCGCAGCGGAAAAAGCCGCGGCGCAGGAACCGGAAGATCAGAAGCCGGAAGAGCCGGATGCACAGGACGCGCCGCAGGAAACTGCGCCTTCCGCGCAGAAAAATCAGCCAGAGCAGGCGCAGGATACTGCGGCAGATGGGAAGCTTACATGCACCATCAGCATCAGCTGCGAGACGCTTTTAAGCAGACTCGACGATCTGGACCCGGAGAAGGTGGAGCTGGTACCGGAGGACGGCTGGATTTTAGCGCCGGTGACGGTGGAGTTTACCGCGGGGCAGAGCGTGTTTGACGTGCTGCTCGATGCGGTGAAGGCAAACGCCATTCACATGGAGTATCAGAACACGCCGATGTATCAGTCGGCCTATATTGAGGGCATCGGGAATCTGTATGAGTTTGACTGCGGGGCGCTTTCAGGCTGGATGTACCGCGTGAACGGATGGTTCCCGAACTACGGCTGCAGCCGGTACACGGTGGAGTCCGGCGATGTGATTGAATGGATGTATACGTGCGAGCTTGGAAGCGATATCGGAGGAGAAGGCGCGCAGCAATCGTAGAGGCAGAAACGAGGATCTTTTGTCCGTATTTGCCGGGACTGGCTATTTTGCGGAAAGTGTGGTACACTACAAGCGTCAGCTGGGGCGGCAACCGGCTGCCCGGCCTGACGAGAGAAAAACCACAAAGGAGGCGGCGGATATGGGCGTGACGCTCAATCCGGACAAGGAGGTTGTCCGGACGGTCCGGGAAGGACTCAAGAAAACCGGAGGATACTGTCCGTGCCGCTTGGAGCGGACGGAAGAAAATAAGTGCATGTGCAAAGAATTCCGCGAGCAGATTGCGGACCCTGAGTTTGAGGGATTTTGTCACTGCATGCTGTACTATAAATCACGCGAGAAAGGATGAAAGACAATGGCAGAACTGACCATTACAGAACAGAATTTTGATACGGAAGTGCTGCAGGCGAAGGAGCCTGTGCTGGTGGATTTCTGGGCAACCTGGTGCGGCCCGTGCCGGATGCTTGCGCCCATCATTGAAGAGATTGCGCAGGAGAACGAGGGCAAGGTCAAGGTCGGAAAGGTGAATGTGGACGAAGAGCGCGAGCTGGCGCTGCAGTTCGGCGTGAGCAGCATTCCGACGGTGATGGTGTTCCAGAACGGCGAAATTAAAGCGACCTCCGTCGGCTACCGGCCGAAAGAAGAGATTGAGGCGCTGCTGAAATAACAAAACGCCCCGCAATCGATCGATTGCGGGGCGTTATCTGTTTGCTTCGGCAAGCGCGCAGTCGAGGTGCGGCCCTTTTAACAAAAGCTCTGCTTTTGTTGATTTACTGGATATGCACGTGGTTGTTGATATGATCCATGCAATAGCAGTAATAGCCGTTGCATTTTGAGCAGTAGCGGAACTCGAGGTTCGGGTAGTCGGTATCGGTCCGGCCGCAGACGGTACACTTATGATGATAGGGACGCTCGCCGGTTTTGGACTGATAGCTTGATGCCCAGTTGGTATTTGGCTTGCTGCCAGCAAAATGGATGGTTTTATGCTGCTTCGGGCGGCGATAGCGCCAGGAATCCGGGAAGAGGTTCTGAATATCGGAGCCGAAGAACAGGAAATAGTTTGCCAGCGGCACAAGCGGCAGCAGCCAGTAGAAGTGCAGGAAGCCGGACAAAAACAGCAGTACAACTTGGACCGCCGTGAAGACAAGGTAGACCCACGCGAGGTATTTCATCTTGACGGGGATGATGAACATCAGAATGACGCGGGTGTCGGGCGAGAGCGTTGCAACAGCTAAGAAGAGACTGAGGTTGAGGGCTGTTGCGGTGACGCCGTAGCCAAGGATCATGCCGGCCAGATCGCACAGCAGGATGCCCGTGAGATAGTAGAGGTTGAAGCGCAGAACGCCCCAGTAGTTTTCCAGCATCTTGCCGAACTGGTAGTAGCAGAATAGGCTGACCACGGCCAGGAAGAGATAGACGCCGGAGACGTCCAGCAGATACGTAAAGACGTAAGTAAACAGCCGCCAGATCTGCCCCTGCAGAATCTTGGACGGGGAGAAGCACAAAAAACGGTAGACCACACGGCTGGGGTCAATGGCCGACAGCGCATAGGCAATCAGATTGCCGATGGCGATGACGAGCATCAGGTTCGGGATGCCGCGGTTGCGGTTTTTGAGACAGAAGCGTTCGAATTTTTTGCGGAGATCTTTCATATGTCAACCTGCCTTCTTTTGGCGCGCAGCGTCTGCGCGGATTCATTACCCATCATCTTACCGGAAAACGGTAAGAAAGTCTACAGACAAAGTATGAACAATGCATAACTTCCAAAAGTATAGACAAATAAAATGGAAAATACACAAAAACGGTTGACTTTTTGGAAAAAGTACATATAATAAAGGATACAACTAAATAGCCTTATCAAGAGTGACGGAGGGAACGGCCCGATGAAGTCCGGCAACCTGCTTTTCAGCAAGGTGCCAATTCCGGC
>CAKUCT010000105.1 GCA_934643765.1 uncultured Oscillospiraceae bacterium | reverse complement strand
GAAGGGCAATCGCCTCTTCGGACATGTAGGGGCACTTGGTAATCGGCAGAGCGCCCTGCGCGACCTTCATGCAGAAAGCCATACATGTGGGGCTGCCGCACTCTTTACAGTTCTTCTTGGGAGATAATTTAAAAATGTCAAGACCTTTAACTGCCATTGTACTCGTTCCTCCTTGCTTACATCAGCGCGCGGATCATCGCGGCGATGGTCTTAATGGCTTCCGGATGGCGCAGGATGACCGCGTCGGAACCGCCGGCCAGAACAGCTGCTGCGGTGGTGATTTCCATTTCGATGCCGCGCTCTTCCTGGCTGCCCCACTCGGGCATATCCGCTTCAGACATAACAGCTTCCTTCACGCCCCAGGTATCGGAGGACACGGGGGTCATAATGGGCATCTGGAGCATGGCATCCGCCTGCTTGAGGGCCGCGTCCTTGATACGGTCCAGGGTGGATGCGACGTACTCATAGCCATAACCGGCAGCAGCCGAACCGATGTTCATGACGATGTTCTGTGCGCTGACGCCCAGCTGGGTCATAACGGTGTTGAGCTGCTTTGCAAGGTTGATGTCGACCGCGGATTCCGCGCCGACCTTCTGGCCGTAAGCCAGACCTGCCGATGCGCCGACGGTCTTGTAGTTTTCGTCACGTGCGGAAAGAACCAGGATGTTCTTGCCGGACAGAGCCTCAGCAATCTTGTTGAAGAGCTCCGTGTCCTTTTCCACGTTCTTGCAGCCCATGATCACGATCGGCATCGTGACAGCGTCGGAAACGGCCTTGGCCAGCTCGACGCATTCCTCAACCGGCTTGTTGGCGCCGTTGGGATCGGCACCTTCAAAGTGCAGGCAAAGGAAGTCCGCGCCTTCCATGGTCTCTGCGCGCTTGGCCATATCGACAACCGTCTCGCAGCCGGCATAGAAAGCCTGCTCGCCGGGCATGGTGTACTCGGACATGCCGAAGTCGGTCAGCTCGACGCCGATTTTCGGTGCGTTCTTGATCTCCGCATCAAACGTATGGAACGGCAGAACGTTCTGCCCGCCGATCGCAGTGGCCTTGTCGCCAACGCCCAGCACAACTTCATTGATGTGGGCATTGAAAGCCTGCTTTTTGGGAACAAAAGGCATAATGTTGAATCCCCCTATATAAAATATTTTTGCTTACAGATTTAATTCGCGCATGATCTGCCAAAGGGCCTGCTTGACCGGCGTATCATCCGGAACCTGGGAACTGGGCTTGCCGTCGCAGTCATACTCGTAGATGGTCTCGTCCTGCGGGAGCACCCCAATCAGTTCCAGACCGTACTTTTCTATCTCCTCCGTCACGCCGGCATTGAGCTTGCCGCCCGGCGCGCGGTTTACAATCAGCTTCATTCTGCCGGGCTTGAGCTCCAGATCACGGATCATCTCCGCGATGCGGCCAACAGCCTGCACGCCCCGGCGCGAGCAGTCGGAAATGAGCAGCATGGTGTCTACATGCGGGAGTGTGCCGCGGGAGATGTGCTCCAGGCCCGCCTCGTTGTCAATCACCATATACTTGTAGTTTCCGGCATACTTGTCAATCTGGGTCTTGAGCACGCCATTGACAAAGCAATAGCAGCCCTTGCCTTGGGTTCTGCCCATGACAAGCATGTCAAAATCATCTTCTTCGATCAGCGCAGAGTTGAACTTCATCTCCGCGTAGTCCGCCTTGGTCATATTGGCAGGAACCGTGCCCTTCTGCTCCGCTCTTGCCATCTCTTCGCGGATATCGCCGAGCGTCGTTTCCACTTCCACGCCAAGCACCTCATTGAGGTTGGAGTTGGCGTCCGCATCCACAACCAGGATGGGGCCTTTTTTCTGCTTGCACAGATAGTCGATTATCATGCCGCAGGTCGTCGTCTTGCCGACGCCGCCCTTTCCGGCAACCGCGATGGTATGTGTCGCCATATTAGATTCGCTCCTTAGAAAACGCTTCGCGGCTCCGGCGGACACTCTGTCCGCCGGAGCACGGAATTGTCAATTAAACAAGATCGATCAGGCCGGCAGCCTTTGCGATGTATGCAACGTCATCATACTTGTTGAGCGCATACAGATGGATGCCGTCGACACCGCAGGCGCGGTACTCGTCGATCTGGTTGATGGTGTATTCGATACCGGCCTTCTTGAAGCTCTCCTTCTTGCCGGCGACGTCTGCGTCGAACGGCTCTTTGTCGAAGGGGTTCGGGAAGATCCAGTTCTTGGAGATGATCTCGCAGAGCTTGCGGTCCATGACGCAGCCGTTGCGGGAGAGCGCCATGTTGATCGTTGCAGCCTGGTCGAGAATCGGCATGATACCCACATCAACGGGCATCCAGATGCCGGCGGCGCGGATGGCGTCGAGCCACCACTTGAACTGATCCATATCCCAGCAGAGCTGCGAGATGATGAAGTCAGCGCCGTTGTCCTGCTTCTGCTTCAGGAATGCGATGTCCGCTTCGATCGAGCGGCACTGGATGTGGCCCTCAGGAGAGCCCGCGACCGCGATGGTGAACTTGTCGCCGAACTCCTTGCGGACGAACTTGACAAGCTCGGTTGCGTAATGCAGATCGCCGTTCGTGCCGGTCCAGCCGAAGGGCAGGTCGCCGCGCAGCGCCAGCATATGGTCAATGCCATGATCGAGATAGTTCTGAAGCTTTTCCTTGATGTCAGCCTTGGTATTGCCGATGCAGGTAAAGTGGGTAACCGGGGTGCACTTGCCGTCCTTCTTGATCTTGTCGAGGACTTCCAGGTTCTTGCCGACGTTCGTGCCGCCTGCGCCGTAGGTGCAGGAGATGTAGTCGGGGTTCAGCGTGTAGAGCTTTTCCAGCACGCCGCCTTCGCCGCACAGCTTTTCCATGCCGACATCCGTCTTGGGCGGGAACACCTCAAAAGAAAATGTCGCTCTGTCTTCGTAAATCTCAGCAACGCTCATAGTTTGCCTCCAAAAATATAGTATAGATTTTGCCTGAGTACACGGAGCCCTTCTCTCCGCGGATTCGATACAAAAATATCGTAACACATTTGTCAAGCAAATACAAGAGCGTTATCGCAAAAAAAGCATAAAATTATGTAGAATTTGATCTTTACCTATATCAGAATTGATCTGCCTTTTTGTCTCAGATTTTTGTAAACAAGAACTTTTGCGTCACGCCGCCGCTTTCCACAAACACCGTCAGATCACCGTTTTCCTTTTCGTCCACCGTCATCTCCACCTGCTTGCCCTTGACAAGCTGGCGCAGCCAGCCAACCGGGTCGTCGGTCTCGATTTCCTCAAAGAAAATGTCGCGCATCTGATTGTTCGCGCACTGGTTTTCAATCTCGCGGACCACTTCATAGCTCTGCATCGTGTTTCCTCCGGCGCAAAAGCCGGCCGGCGCGGGTCATCTGCACGCGCCGGCGGCCTGGTTTACTTCTGCGTTTTGTGAATGATGGTGGTGTTGCCGACCAGATCCACTGAGACGATCTCTCCTTCAACGACCACCTGACGGTCCAGAAGATCGGTCAGATAGACCAAGCCGTCTTTGCAGTCGATGCGCTGCACATTGCTCAGCACGAGGTTTTCAGGCTCGGCCGTATCCGTATAGACCATTGCAAGGCACATAGTGTTTCCTCCTCAGCCGTTCATGGACGAAAGAACCGTAGACAGGCGCAGGTTGCCCTTTTCAAAATCGCTCACAGCCAGCATGATCTGCTCATAGGCTGCCGTCTCGCCGATGTCCTGCAGCTGCTTTGCAAGCTGGGCCAGCTCATTGGCGTGCGCGGTGTTGTGGCCCACCATATACTTCATCAGCGCCATCAGTTCCTGCTTGGGGTCAGCTGGTGCGCAGCCGGCGCAGCTGGCGCAGGCATGCTCATCGCAGCCATGGTCATGGGTGTGCTCGTGATCGTGCGGATGGGTGTGCTCATGGGTGTGGGTATGGCCGTCCGCATGGGTATGTTCATGGGTGTGCATGGTTTCATCGTGATGCATGGTAACAATCCCTTTCTGCCGATACCCCCGCTCGCGGGGGCTCTGATAATATTGTATACATTATACTAAGGCGCATTCCATTTGTAAAGGGCACAAAACGCGAAAAATAATCCCCCTGGCGGGGATGTATCCATGAATTTCGCGAAAATTTTTACCGGAATTGTATGGATTTGTCTATCCCGATGTGATATAGTAACGGCAAAGGAGAACGGCCATGGAACACGATCACGATTATCTGCACGAACATCATATTCCGCACCTGCACACCCCGCAGGATACCCACACCGCCGAGCAGGCCAGCGATCACGCGCACACCCATGAGCACACCCATCCGCACGATCACGATCATGAGCACGGGCACACACACGAAGAAGGCGGCGCGCATGGCCATGTCCATGCCAATACCAAGGCCGTCATCAACCGTCTGGCCCGCGCCATCGGGCATCTGGAGTCCGTCAAAAAAATGGTGGAAGACGGGCGGGACTGCTCTGAGGTTCTGATTCAGATCGCCGCTGTCCGCTCTGCCATCAATAATATCGGCAAGGTCATCCTGCAGGACCATATCCAGCACTGCATCGTCGACGCCGTGGAGCAGGACGACGAGCAGGCGTTAGACAGCCTCTGCCAGGCCATCGATAAGTTTATTAAGTGACGCTTTGCGGCGCTGCCGCAAAGCACCAGCGTGTCAAAAAGTCCTTTTTGACACGCTGTGCACTTTTTCAAACTTTAGAGGTTTGAAAAAGTGGTTGATTGAACGCGAAAGACACCCCTGATGGGTTTCTTTCACACCATCTTCCTTTCCGAAGCTGTTGGTCTGGACGTTTTTTGACAGCCTAACACTCCAAAAAGGAACTGCGCCACGCTCCTCTTGCTGCGCTCCGTGCCTGCTTCCGGGCGCTGTCCCGGCAGGGAAAGTGTGAAAGGGGCGGTCTCGGAGCCCCTTTCACGTTCAATTATCCGCCCGCAGACGACGCTTTGCGGCGCTGCCGCAAAGCGCATACAAAAAAGGAACCGCGAGACGCGGTTCCTTTTTTGTATGCTTTGCCGATTGCATCCTTTCTGCAGGGCGCGTATAATTGCGGCAAAAGAAATAATAAAAATACAGAGCCGAGGGTATTTTCATGAAAGAATATCAGTTTGCATACGGAAAAGGCAGCGTCAGCGTGCCGCTGGACGAGTCGTCCGTGCTGGCCGTGCTCCACGGAAATGAAGCCGCGCCCCTTTCCGACATCCGCGCCGCGCTTTTTGAAAGCCTGGAGCACCCCGTAGACTCCGCGCCGCTTGCCGCGCGCATCGCGCCCGGCGCGGCCGTCGCGCTCGTGGTGAGCGATATGTCAAGATTCTGGATGCGGCAGGATTTGGTCATTCCGCATCTGGTGGAATATCTGCACACACGCTGCAGCGTCGCGTATGAAAAACTTACCATCGTCGTCGCCAACGGCACGCACATTGGAGGCGATGAGCAGGAGCTGCGCACGCTGGTCACAGACAGCGTATACGATCAGGTCCGCGTGGAGAACCACAACTGTGAAGCGGACGATCTTGTCTACCTCGGCACCACCGCGCACGATACGCCCGTCTGGATCAACCACACCGTGGCGACCGCTGATTTTGTCGTATGTCTCGGCGCCTGCACGCACCATATCATGGCGGGCTTCGGCGGCGGCCGCAAGAGCATCCTGCCCGGCGTCAGCGGTCTTCAGACCATCCGCCATAACCATGCGTACTCTCTCGACCCAAAGTGCCTGCGCTCCAATCCCAAAATCGGAAACGGCGTGCTGGAGGGCAACCCCCTGCACGAGGACATGTGCGAAGCCGCTGCGATGGTCAAAAACCTTTTCATGGTGAACCTCGTCATGAACGCGCAGATGGCGCTGACCGCGATTTTCTCCGGCCACTATCTGCACGCCTGGGAGGAAGGCTGCAAGCTTGTCAATAAAATCTATCAGGTCGATGTTCCGGAACAAGCGGATGTTATCGTCACCAGCTGCGGCGGCTTCCCGAAGGATATTTCGCTCTACCAGGGCACAAAAACCGTGGATAATGTCGAGTCCGGCCTCAAGCCCGGCGGCACGCTCATCATCATGATGGAAGCGCCGGAAGGCGGCGGCCCGGAGGAATACTTCGGCTGGTGCAAAAATCTTCTCGACGGCACGATTGAAACGCGCCTGCGCGAGGCGTTTACCGTCGCGGGCTATATCTTCTTCCAGAACTGTGAGCAGGCCCAGCGGCAGAATATCTTCCTCTACTCCACAATTCCGGACGAGCTCGTCCGGCCCATGGGCATGCGCTCGTTTTCCGATATGGACGAGCTTCTCAAGGCCGCGGCGCTGGACGGTAAATCCATCTATGTTATCCCCAACGGCGCAACCGTTGTTCCGCATGTCACAAAGGAGTGTTCCAAATGAAAACCTACATTGCAAAACGATTCCAGAATGCCGGCAGCGGCCTGTCGCTTGACACCGCGGCGCTCGCAAAATACAACGATATCATTGACCTTTCCATCGGCGACACTGATTTTACAACCGACGGGGCCATCATTGAAAAAGCTTATCAGGATGCCAAGGCGGGCCACACCCATTACGGCGACCCCAAGGGCGACCCGGAGCTGATTTCCGCCATCCGCAAGGCCTGGCTGGAAGACTTCGGCCAGGAGGTCTCGGAAAGCCGCGTGCTCGTCACGGCTTCAAGCTGCCTCGGCATGGCGCTTGTGATGCTGGCGACGCTCGACCCGGGCGATGAGGTCATCGTTTTCTCCCCCTATTTTGCCATGTACCGCAGCCAGATTGAGCTGGCCGGCGGCGTCTGCGTCGACGTTCCGACCTATGCCTCCGAAAATTATGCCATCGATGAGGCGCGTCTGCGCGCGGCCATCACGCCGAAAACAAAGGCCATCATTTTCAACAACCCCACGAACCCCACCGGCATGGCCTATGGCCGGGGCACGCTGGAGCTGCTGGCCAGAGTCGCGCAGGAATACGACCTTCTGATTGCCGCCGATGAAATCTACACCACCTATTTATATGAAGGCGACTACATCCCCATGCGCACGCTGCCCGGCATGCAGGAGCGCAC
>CAKUCT010000104.1 GCA_934643765.1 uncultured Oscillospiraceae bacterium | reverse complement strand
AGCTGATGCTGCATGGTCTTCCTCCTTACACGGCCCGTCATACCCGGGCCTATTGTTACCATACGCACGCAGCTGACGGATTGTGACAAAACACGGCTCTGCTGTGCGGGCTGTCTCATCCGGAACCTCTCATTTTCTTATCCAGCGAGCAAAATAATTCCAATATTTTCGTCGTATGTCAATTTTATTTGACATTTTTCAAAAAACGCATATTATATATAATAGATATGGAATGCGTTATCTTACCCCATTGTTTGGAATTTTGCAGAAGGAAGATACATCAATGTCGGATAAAAAAGTGCGCCAGGAGGATATTGCCCGTGCCCTGAACATCTCCCGCACAACGGTTGCACGGGCCTTTTCCGGCCAGCATGTCACGGAAGAAACCCGTGCGCGTGTTCTGGCTGCTGCCAAAGAACTCGGCTATGTTCACAACAGCATTGCAACCACCCTGGCAATGAAAAATTCGAAAACGGTCTACTGCTTTATCATCGGCACTATCGACGAGGGCTACTGCACCCAGATGAAGCAGGGCATCGACGAGGTCACCAACCTCTGGAACGGCTATAACTTCAAAATCCGTGTCTTCGTCACGGACATCAACCAGCAGGGCAACAAGCGCCATGAACAGCTCGACCAATTCTATGAGGCCGTCAATGAGCAAAAGCCGGACGGCGTGATTTTTTCGGCGCTCTGCAGTGAAAACATGCGCGCCGTCACGGCGTACTGCAAACAGCACGACATTCCGCTGATGTCGCTTGACCTCATCTACCGCGACAATGCGCTGTGTCACATCGGCCCGGATTACTACAGCTTCGGCGAGGTTTCCGCCGCCTATCTTGCGAGTTTGATGAAAAAAAACGGAAAGATTCTGGCGCTGGCCTACGACGACGGCTACGAACTGAGCAACCTGCGTATGCATGGCTTTTATCACTGGCTTGAGACAAACTGCCCGCAGATTACCTGCCGCCGCGTCGCGGTCGATAACATCAGCTACGGCACGTACAAGCGCGCGCTGGAAGAAAGCCTGGCCGGCTTTGAGCCGGACGCCATCTACGCACCCTACAAAATGGACCACGTCATCCAGGCGCTGGAAAAGCTCCGGCCGCAGCATTCCTACATCATGATCAGCAACGGCATCAACCCGGCCATTGAGCAGTATCTGACCTCCGGTGTGATCTCAGGAATCATCTCCGTCAACCCCTACCGGCTGGGCGTAACCGCTGCAAACAACTTCTTCAAATACTTCTATCGCTCCTCCGAAATTGTCCGCGGTGAGCTGGACATGGGCTGCGATATCTACATCCGAGAGAACTACAGGCGCGATACACGCCTGTTCTGAGCCATGAAAAATCGGTGTTCTTCACAAAAGAACACCGATTTTTTCTGTTAATATATCGAATTTGCTCGATTTGGCATTGTTTTGCTTGACGCCGCCGGAGGCAGATGCTAGAATGATGATATCGAACATGTTCTCGCGCACATTTCGAACGCAGAATTATGTCATCCGCCGTAATGTTCCAAATACTTGTTCGTTTTATTTATTGAAATTACTCTGCATATACCTCAGAAATTCAGTGGTTTTGCTCAAATTTTTCCTATTTTGCATGCCGCTATTTTTTATACCTCAATTTGTTCTCGCGAACATTTTGATCAGGAAGGAGTGTGATACCCTCCCCACCGCGCATTCTGGCCTTTACAAACCAACGACAAAATGAATGGAGAGAGATTTATGAGTAGCGAGAATAACATTTCCGCGGCAACGTGGAACAGTGACCTGCTGCCGCAAAAAAGCAGGACGTTAGGGCCGTTTTCCTATACGATGTCCTGGATCGGCGCAGTCATCAACATCAACTCCTTTATGATGGGCGCCGCGCTCGTCCCGCCGACGGGCGTTCTGAACCTTGTGCAGGCTGTCGTGGCCATGCTGGTCGGCGTCGGCATCATTCTGGTTCTGATGACCCTCAACGGCGAACCCGGCCACAAGTACGGCATCCCCTTCATCATGCAGGCCCGCACCTCCTTTGGCGGCAAGGGCGCACTGATGCCCGGCCTGATCCGCGCAATCCCATGTGTCCTTTGGTACGGTATCCAGACCTGGATCGGCGCCGAAGCGGTCAACACCGTGTTCCGCGTTCTGTTCAACTTCGATAACATCTGGGTTTGTTTTATCGGCTTCCTGATTATCCAGATTGTCCTTTCCAGCCTCGGCTTCAAGGGCATTAAGTGGATTGAAAACTTCGGCGCCGCGTTCATCATTGTCGCGCTGTCGATCATGTTCTTCGTCATCTACAGCACCTTCAAGAGTGACATCATCACCAACCTCATTCAGTACAAGGGCTCCTGGGGCTTCCCGCTGATCATCGGCATCGCGACGTTCGGCGGAACCTACGCAACCTACGTCGTCACCATGGGCGATATCATCCGCGAGATGGATCAGAAGGTCAAGCTCGGCACCTCCTTCTGGCTGCATCTGATCGGCTGCCTGCCCTTTACCATGTTCATGGCTGTCATCGGCCTGCTCTGCTCCGGCGTGACCGGCACGTGGGACCCCATCAGCGTTTTCGCTGAGATTCTTCCCAACAAGCCTCTGCTTGTTATGACGCTGATGTTCATCGCTTTTGCACAGATCACCACCAACGTTCTGATCAACGTTGTCCCGTGCTCCTACGTCATCATGCAGTACACCCCGCTCAAGTACAAGCCGTCATGTCTTGTCATCGGTCTGCTCGCCGGTCTTTGCCTGCCGTGGAAGCTGACCACCAGCACCGGCTTTACCTCCTTCGTGCAGATCCTCTCCGCATTCCTGATTCCGTCCGGCCTTGTTCTGATTACGGACTACTGGTACATGCGCAAGCGCACGTTGGATCTCAACACGCTCTATGACCCGAAGGGCCCGTTCACCGGCGTCAACTGGAACGGCATCATTGCCATCACTGTCGGCGCAGTCTTCGGCCTGATCTTCAAGGATATCTCCTGGATGGCCGGTTTCATCCCCACCATCCTCACGTACATCCTGCTGAGCAAATACGGCCCGTTCAGCCGCGAGTTCCGCGTCGGCACCATCTTTGAAAAAAAGTAAGAATCGAATTCAATCACTAAAAATATTACATGGAGGAAAATCAAATGAGTCTGATTGTAAAGAACGGCACCATCGTCACCGCCTCTGATGTCTACCAGGCAGATATCGAAATGAAAGACGGCATCATCTCCCAGATTGCCCCCACCATCGAGCCCGCCGACGGCGACAAGGTCATCGACGCAGCCGGCCAGTACGTATTCCCCGGCGGCATTGACGCCCATGTCCACTTTGAGCATCCCGACTATGTTGACAACTTCGCCGATGGCTCCCGCGCGGCAGCGGCCGGCGGCATCACCACCGTCCAGAGCTACGTTGAGCCGCCTCTGAAGGGCACGAGCCTGCTGGAGAACTACAAAATGTGGGAACAGAAGGCCAAGCATTCTTACATTGACTACGTTCTGACCCCCATCGTCACCGAAGATCATCTGGACGACTTCCTGGAGAACGTCGACGCGCTGAACGCCGAAGGCATCTATTCCATCAAGCTGTTCATGTCTGCACGCGGCATCGGCCTGCTTGTCAGCGACGACGGCCTGTACAAAATTCTCAAGAAGTGCGGCGAGAAGTACATGATCGCCACCGTCCACTGCGAAAATGGCGACGTCATTGACGACATTGTCAAAGAAAACATCGCCGCGGGTCACACCTCCGCACTGTATCACGGCCTCTCCCGCCCGACCTATCTGGAAGCGGAAGCCACCAACCGTATCCTTGCCATCGCTGAGGCCGCCGGTGCCAGCGTCCGCGTCGCGCACATCTCCTGTAAGGAAGCAGCGGATATGCTCGCCAAGTATGAAGCAAAGGGCCTGCATGTGTTCGGCGAAACCTGCGCGCACTATCTGCACAAGGATATCACTGATCTCGACAAGGACTTTGAATACAGCGCCCGCTACATCTGCTCTCCCCCTCTGCGTGAGAAGTGGAACCAGGAAGCGCTTTGGGAAGATCTGCGCAACGGCACCATCACCTCGATGGGCTCCGATCACGCGCCCGTGGCCTACAAGGGCATGCCCGTCAGCCGTGTAAACGCCATCATTGACGGCAAGGTCTACTTCAACAAGATTCCCAACGGCGGCGCAGGCGTCGAGGATATGTTCTCCGTCATGTACAGCTCCGGCGTTGCCGAAGGCCGTCTGACGCTGCAGCAGTTCGCCGCCATCATCAGCACCAACTCTGCAAAGCAGCTCGGCATGTACCCCAAGAAGGGCACCATCGTTGCCGGCGGCGACGGCGACCTTGTTGTGCTCGATCCCAACAAGACCCGCGTCATCACGGCTAAGAACCAGTATCAGAAGGCGGACTACAATGCCTACGAAGGCATGGAAGTCAAGGGCGTCATCACCCACGTCATCTCCCGCGGCGAAGAGATTGTCTGCAACGGCAAGTTCGAAGCCGAAGCCGATCGCGGCCAGTACATCCGCCGCAGCGGTATCAAGTTCTAAGGCGTAAGTCCTCCCAATCCAACGCGATGCGGCGTCTATATGGCGCCGCATCGCGGCACTGGCAAATCATAAATTTTCTCTTTCTTTCGCCCCGCCGGGCGAAACACTACGAGAGTTTGATGTATCGTTCAGAACTTATACGAAGAATGGAGTTTACTTATGAAACTTTTGACGTTCCATACTGATAACGCGCTGCATCTCGGCGTAAAAACCGACCGCGGCGTGCTCGACATCACAGCCGCCACCGGCATCAGCACGGATGATTTCATCGCCTGCGAAAAAGCACGGGCCCGCGCAACGGATTGGGTCGCGGCAAACGCCGCTTCTGCGCCCGCGCTGGACGAAGCTTCTCTCAAGCTTGCCCCCTGCGTTCCGCATCCGTCCAAAATTGTCGGTGTCGGCCTGAACTATCGCGAATACATGATCAACCAGAACTGCGCCAAGCCCGATTTCCCGCACCTGTTCCCGAAGTATCCGGAAGCTGTGCGCGCGCACGGCGACGATGTGGTCATTCCATTCAACTCTGAGCAGGTAGACTTTGAAGGCGAGCTTGCCGTTATCATCGGCAAAAAGGCCCGCCTCGTCAAAGAAGAGGACGCGCTGGACTATGTTCTTGGCTACGCGAACGCCAACGATATTTCCGCCCGCGATTTCCAGAACGCCACGTCTTCGTGGGTTCCCGGCAAATGCTGCGACGGCTTTGCCCCGGTCGGCCCGTACCTCGTCACGGCCGACGAGATTGCAGACCCCAACGAGCTGCATGTGCGCGCGTGGGTCAATGGCGAACTCCGCCAGGACTTCAACACCAACGACATGATCCGCAACGTAAAGTTCCTGATCAGCGGCATTTCCCGCTTCTTCACGCTCAATCCCGGCGATATTCTGCTCACCGGCACGTCGATCGGCATTATTATGTGCGACCCGGAAGAAAAGCGCGTCTGGCTCAAGGACGGCGACCTGCTGGAAGTTGAGATTGACGGTCTCGGCCATTTGAGCAACCCCGTCAAGAAGGAAGTTCTGTAATACAGTCGCCGCAGCGCGTACGCTGCCATGAAACGCTGCGGCACTTTCTCCTGTTCCGCGCGCCGGTAATCCCCCTTCTGATCATCGGCGCAGCGCAAAATCCCCCGCGCTCCAATCGGAGCGCGGGGGATGAGACTGTCAAAAAAGCGATTGCTTTTTTGACAGAAGGGATTGCGCCTCGACTGCGCGCATAATTTGTGCGCCTATGGCGCACAAATTCCACACTTGCGAGGCGATATGTATTTTTCCGGTCGGCGGAGCCGCCGGATAAAATAGATTTCCATTTTATTTCGCCCTGCGGGGCGAAACTCTACGAGATAATTTGAAACGCTGAAACCCCCGCGCTCCAATCGGAGCGCGGGGGTTCTATTTTATTTGGTGTTTTCGCTTAACTACGGTAGCGCGTCGAAGGCCGGCTTGAGACTCTCCAGCTTTGACAAGCTGCACATTGCGTTCCAGGCCATGAAGCCGCCATTCAATCCATTTTCAAACAGGGCATTGATCTGCCCGCCGACTTCCTCTGCACCGTAGGTATTATAGGGCGGCCGGATTGCGTCATACGCCTGCACCCATGTGCGGACGATAGCCGGGCTCGGCGTCTCGCTCTGGCGCTTGGCTGCATTCTTTGCCCAATCGACCATCGTGTCATACGGATGCTCCCAGGGCCTGTAGTTGCCGTTCTGCGCAAAGTGGTCCGGGTACGGCATGCCGCTGATCACGTCGACCACATTGCTGACTGCGGGCCAGTACTGGCCGTAGGCCGTCACATAGCTGCCGGAGGTCTCGCCGAAGACGTCCGCGCTGACATAGACGCCGCTGTCGTGCAGCTCGTCTGTGGCGTACATCAAAAAGCGCTGGATGGCCTGCGCCTTGGTCTCGTCGTACTCGTTGTGATAGTCGATGGTACCGTCCTTTTCGTAGTTATACGTTCCGTCCGGGAAGCGGACATAGTCAAACTGAATCTCATTGAAGCCCATCAGCTCGACCGCTTCCTTCGCCAGCTCCACCTTATATTCCCAGACATACCGGCAGAACGCGCTCGGCCAGTAGCTTCCCGCGATATACAAGGGATCTCCGTCAAGGTCCGAAATGCCGTATTCCGGGTGATCGCCGACAAAGAAGGAATCGTTGAACGTCGTAAGTCTTCCGATCACGTAGAACCCGGCGTCCTTGATCTTCTGGATGCAGGCTTTGTACTCCTCCTGCGTGTTGTTGGCGAACTTGTCCGCCGTGGGCGAATATTTCTGATAGACCTCAGAATTGTAGCCCACCGACGTGCCGTCCATGATGTTGACGACAAAGGCGTTGATTTTCGTCGACTTGGCATATTCGATATACGCGTCGATATTGCCGAGCACATCCGGGTCGCACGTCAGATACAGGCTGTATACATGCTCCGGCATGACGTTATCGGTGAAGCTCGCCTTCTGTCTGGGGTAGTAATCCAGACTCTCGCCGTCGCCGCCGCCAAAACGGTCGGCCCGGCCGGCATGAATCATATAGACGCCGAAGCGGTCATAGACCTCCATCGCGGCCTCCAGCGTGCTTGCCGTGTACTCACCG
>CAKUCT010000103.1 GCA_934643765.1 uncultured Oscillospiraceae bacterium | reverse complement strand
GCACCGGCGATGCCGAACTTCCGGTTCCCGTGGGCCTTCAGCCAGGAGATAGCCGTCTCAATCCGCTCAAGCGGATAGTTATGGTGGCCATAGTCCTTTTTTCCGGGCGACATGGTCAGCACGTTTACGCCTTTTTTGAGCAGCCATTTTGCGGCCGAGCAGGCCATATAGTCTTCCGGGTCGTCACCCAGCATGGCGATGATCGCGCAGCTGGCGCCCGCGGGGCAGGGCCAGTACGCGCCGTAAAAGCCATCCGGTTCGACGTCAAAATGCAGATGTTTCATAGAGATTCCTCCTGTAAGAAATTTTGCGCGCGGTGCGGCGGAATGCTTCGGCGAAAAAAGCGGAAGCTTCTTGATGGATTTGACTTTCCGGCGCTTGTCTGCTATATTTAGTTAGAGCAATCTAACTAAAAACACAGACACAGAAAGAAAGGCGAATATGGGAGCATTTTATGGGATTTTAATCCCGTTTCTTGGAACGTCGCTTGGCGCGGCGTGCGTGTTTTTTATGAAAAAGGCCCTGCGCGAGGCGGTGCAGCGCGCGCTGACCGGCTTTGCCGCGGGGGTGATGGTGGCAGCTTCGGTGTGGAGTCTGCTGATTCCGGCCATTGAGCAGTCTTCAAGGATGGGCAAGCTGTCCTTCGTTCCGGCGGCGCTTGGGTTCTGGGCGGGAATTTTGTTTTTGCTGGCGCTGGACCATATCATCCCGCACCTGCACCAGAACAGCGAACAGGCCGAGGGCCCGCAGAGCCGGTTCCAGCGCACGACGATGATGGTGCTTGCCGTGACGCTTCACAACATTCCGGAGGGGATGGCGGTCGGCGTGGTGTATGCCGGGTACCTCTCCGGCAGCGCACAGATCACCGCGGCGGGCGCGCTGGCGCTGTCGATCGGCATTGCGATTCAGAACTTCCCCGAGGGCGCCATCATCTCCATGCCGCTGCGCGCCGAGGGCATGGGAAAGGGCCGGGCGTTTCTGGGCGGGGTGCTCTCCGGTGTGGTCGAGCCCATTGGCGCGGTGCTGACGATTCTTGCGGCGCGGCAGATTGTGCCGGCGCTGCCGTATCTTCTGAGCTTCGCGGCGGGAGCAATGCTCTATGTGGTGGTAGAGGAGCTGATTCCGGAAATGTCGCAGGGGACGCACTCCAACATCGGCACGGTATTTTTTGCCGTGGGCTTCAGCGTGATGATGGTTCTGGATGTGGCGCTGGGGTAAAGCGATCTGGTCTTCAGCGGCTTTTTTTGAGATATCCGCAGTCGCAGTACGGGCCGCCGGAGGCAAGCGTATACTTTCGTACAAACTGCGTGGTGCCGCCGGCGTCGCTCATGGTGTAGTCCAGATGACAAAGCGCGGGCGTCAGATCATACAGCCCAAGCTCCTGCATGAGCGTACAGATGCCGCAGCGGGTGAAGCGGGCCTCATAGCCGCTGCCGTCGGGGTAGGGGTAAAACTCCATGTTCCAGGAATAGGGGTTGCAGTCGGCCGCCTTCAGCTGCGCGGTCTTCTGCATGGACGAGATATCTTCCGGCGTGAACTTTTTCTGCCCGCTTTTGCGGCAGAACCATTGTATGGCCGGGGTCATCATGGAGTCTGCGTAGTAGCGCGTGAGCGTCTGCACGTCGGGCCGCTGCGGCAGATTCAGGATGAACGACGCCAGCATGGCGCAGTTGACAATGTTCATCTGGAACCGGTCTTCCTTTTCAAAGGCCGGGATTGAGGCGATGATCTGCTTGTACCGGGGCTTTGCCCGGGCCGTAACGGCTTTTGCCTGCTGCGGCGTGAGGCCGAAGACGGAGATCAGATGCTTTTCAAAGGATTTGTGAAAGATCATCCACATGCCAAACGGCATTCCTGCGTAATTCAT
Source organism: uncultured Oscillospiraceae bacterium (assembly GCA_934643765.1). Taxonomy (GTDB): domain Bacteria; phylum Bacillota; class Clostridia; order Oscillospirales; family Oscillospiraceae; genus CAG-170. Next base: position 5,244 of record CAKUCT010000103.1, on the reverse strand, counting down.
AGCAAGGCTCCTTGTGCGTTATAGTTTGAGGTGCTTAACTGACAATGCTATTTTTGCACATCTTTTCCGGATTTGCAAGAGCAGATCCGGCTTTTCCGCGTACAGATTCTTGGCCGGCGGAGCCGGGGCGGGTGGATTTTCGCGGCGGGGTATGGTATGATACAGGCAGCTTAATGCAGAGGGAAATCGCATGAAACAGAAAATGATAGCGCTGCTGCTCGCGTTTGCGCTGCTGCTTACGTTTGCGGGCTGCGCGGCCGCGCCGGCGGCGGAGCAGATCGATGCGCTGCAGAAGACCGCGCAGGATGTGCTGGACAATCTGGCTGTGGCGGAGGAAGAGGCGGCGATTGAGACGCAGGAGCCTCCGATAGAGGCGACTGTGCCGGAAGTGACCGCGGATGAAACGCCGGAGGCGGCGCCCGATGAGGCTGCCTTGCCGGAAGAGGCCGCGGGCGCGCAGGAAGCGGCCATCGACGAGGACGGCAGCTACACCAGCAAGGAAGACGTTGCGCTCTATATCCATACCTACGGCCATCTGCCGGGAAACTTCATCACGAAAAAGCAGGCGCAGGACCTTGGATGGGAGGGCGGCTCTCTGGAACCGTATGCGCCCGGCATGTGCATCGGCGGAAGCCGGTTCGGAAACTATGAAGGCATTCTGCCGGAAAAAGAGGGACGCAGCTACACAGAGTGTGACATTGATACGCTGGGCGCGGACAAGCGCGGGGCCAAACGAATTGTGTTTTCCAACGACGGGCTGATTTATTACACGCAGGATCACTACGAGACGTTTGAGCTTTTGTATGGAGAGGGAGGGTAATATGCGCGCTGTGCTCGATGGCGCAAAGGTCATCAGTCGGGCCTCGCTTCACCGCGCGCTTGCGCAGGCGCTGCAGCTGCCGGGCTGGTACGGAAAGAATCTGGACGCGCTGCACGACTGTCTCACCGCGCGTGCCGAGCCGACGGAGCTTGTCATTCTGGCGCCGCAGGCGCTGGAGCAGACGCTTGGAAGCTACGCCGCGGCATTTTACCGCGTGCTGGAGGACAGCGCCGCGGAGAACCCGGCTTTCCGGTTTTCCAAAGAAGCCTGAGCCTCGGAGAACTTACAATTTTCACATCAAGCCTCGCAGCGTTCGCCGCCCGCAGGCGGCGAATAAATTGAAATCATTTTTTGCCGCGACCTGTGCGTGGCAAAAAATTCTTTACGCGAAGAGAGTGTGTTTTTGCAGGCTTTGCCTGCAAAAACGCGCGGGTCGAAGCGCAATGCTTTATCCAAAAATCAAAGATTTTTGGATAGCAATAAAGAGCCGTTTCTGCTTTTGCAGAAACGGCTCTTTTGGTTATTTAGGGGGTTGTGACCCAGGTGTGCCAGTCTTCGCCAATGTCGCCGCGGTTCTTGTAGACGTCCATGGAGTGCGAGCAGTTGCACTCATGCACGCCGAGGAGCTTGAGCATCGCGTTTTTGAAGATGAGCGGAAGCACCTTGGTGGAGTCTTTCATGCGCTTTGCAACCTCTTCGGGCAGCATGCCGGAGAAGATGCTCTCGTTTTTCTGGCCCAGACGGGCGGAGCCCTCTGCGTAGTTGGAGATATAGGTCAAAGAAGCGTAGCACATTTCGAGCTCTCTTGCCAGATACAGCTCGGGGATGATCGTCATGCCGACCACATCACCGCCCCACATGCCGTACATGCGGATTTCGGCCTTGGTCTCCAGACGCGGGCCCTCGGTGCAGACGTAGACGCCGCCGTCAAAGGTGCGCGGCTCGACTTCCTTGGCTGCCTCAAACAGCGCCTCGCGGCACTCGGGGCAGAAGGCGGGATTCTGGCGGATGAAGCCGAAGCCCTTGCCGACATAATAGGTGTAGTCGCGCTTTTTGGTCATATCGATATAGTCATCGATGATGACATAGTCACCGGGAATGATGTGCGGGGAGATGGCGCCGGCGCCGTTCCAGGAAAGAATCCGCTTGCAGCCGAGCTCCTTGGCGGCATAGATGTTTGCGCGCGAGTTGACAAACGGCGCGGAGACGGAGTAGCCGTGCTCGCCATGGCGGGACATAAAGCCGACGTGCTTGCCGCCGAGCTCGATGATGGAGATCTTGTTGGCAAGACCATAGGGGGTTTCCAGACGAACTTCGTCGACGACGGGGCCGATATCGCCGCGGTCGAGGAAGTAGGCTTCCGTACCGCCCATGACCATAATTTCAATGGTGGGAAGTTTCTTTTCCATAAATCAGAGAATCCTTTCAAATTTTAAAGTCTGCCCGGAACCAAAACGCCCCAGCCTGCGATGCGCGCCGTCAGCGCCACGCAGAACGTCAGCACGCACACGGCCATGATGACATAGTCCACCGTGCGGTATTTGGGAGCCTGATAGAACCGGTGCTTGTGGAGCTTGTTGCGGAAGCCCTTCGTGTCAAGCGCGTTTGCAACGAGCTGAATTCTGCGCAGAGACATGAAGATCATCGGTGCGAGAATCGCGGAGTATTTTCTTGCTTTCTCTTTGAAGCCGCCGTTGTCGAAGTCAAGACCTCTTGCACGCTGGGCTTCGCTGATGATCGACGCGTCGTTCTGCACCAGCGGAACGAAGCGGAACGCCAGGACGAACAGCTCACCGACCGAAAACGGTACGCCGAGACCGGAGAAGCCGATGGTCATATCCCGCAGCTTTGTGGTGGAAAGATACAGGAAGATGGGGAGCGAGCTGACCAGAATGCGAAGGCCCATGGAGATGGCCCAGAGAAAGCCGGTGCTGGAGAAGGCGATGCTCATGCCGAGAAACTTTTTCGTTTCAAAATAGACATCGCCGCCCACGTCGCCGCCGAACGGAAGCCAGAACAGAAAGCTGATGAGTGCGCCGGTTCCGATCAGGGCAAAGTATACGATGAGAAGCTTTTTGGACATCTTGGCCGACAGCGCGACCAGCAGTACCACGGCATACAGCGCGGCCAGCAGCGCCGGGTGCTGAATGCAGAAGGCGGTGCAGATAGCCGCGAGCATAAAGATGGTACGCGTTGTGGGATGCAGCTTCTCAAATGCGCTGTTTGTGCCTTCATAGACGAAGGCGCCTCTTGTTTTAGCCATAATTTACCCTCTCGCCGCAGTTGGTGCGGCCGCTGTTATTTTTTCTTCTTGCCTGCGGTGATAAAAAATACAACGATTGCAACAACGCAGATACCGATCAATACATAAGCGGCGGGTGTCAGTTCAGAAAATTCCATAGTGATGTCCTTCCTTTCTTAGTCCTGATGGTTGGATTTGAATGCAGATTGAATGCTGGAAACGGCGTCTTTGGCCTCCATCCAGGGCGCGCCGGTGCTGCTGACCGCGCGCCAGAACTGGGTGATCTGAGGAGGGTGCACGAAGCTTTCTTCCAGAACGGCGTCGTGCTGGAACACCTCGCTCGGTGTGCCGTCGAGCCGGATCTGGCCGTGGCACATGACGATGGCGCGCTGCGCGTGCTCGGCGACCAGACGCATGTTGTGCGTGATAATCATAATCGTATGGCCCGTGTCGCGGATGGTATGGATCAGACGCATCATATTCTGGCTGTCGCGCCAGTCAAGGCCCGTCGTCGGCTCGTCGAGGACGATGAGCTTCGGCTGCATGGCAAGCACGGAGGCGACGGCAATTTTCTGCCGCTCGCCCTTGCCGGCAAAATACGGCTCTTCCTTGCGGAATTTCAGAAGATCGACGGCCTCAAGCGCCTGCACGACCCGCTGCTCCACCTCGTCTTTGGAAAGGCCAAGGTTTTTCGGGCCGTAGGCAACCTCGTCTTCGACGGTGTTGAGGAAGATCTGATGGTCTGGGTTCTGATAGCAGTAGCCGACCAGCGAGGCGCGGCGCTGCACAGCCATGTCCTTGACGGACTCGCCCAGAATCCGGATTTCTCCGGATGTGGGCGTGTTGAGGCCGCCGATCAGTTTGGAAAGCGTGGTCTTGCCGGAGCCGTTCTGGCCGATCAGGGCAAGGTATTCGCCTTCTTCAATGTTCAGATTCAGACCGTGCAGAATTTCCGGGCCGTCTTCGGAGTACGCATAATGCACATCCTTGATTTCAACCAACGTGGCCATGTGACACCTCCAAAAACGCTTTGCTTGCCTTGTCCAGCGTGATGGGCATCTGCTGACGGGGCATGCAGCCTGCCATATCAAACGCCTCGACAATCTGCGGAATCTGCACGCCGTACTGGCTCATCAGATCCACGGATGTGAAAAATTCCTGGACGCCGAAAAGATCAATCTGCTGGCCCTCGGACAAGAGCAGCACGCGGTCACAGAATGTGGCCAGATCTTCCGTTGCGTGTGAAACGAGAATAATCCCCATCTCCTTGTTCTTTTTGAGCTCCTGCAGAACCGCGAAGACCTCTGTCGTGCCGATGGGGTCAAGCTCCGAGGTCGGCTCATCGAGCACGAGTACGGACGGGTTGAGCGCAAGGCACGCCGCGATGGCGACCTTCTGCTTCTGGCCGCCGGAGAGGCTGAACGGCGAGCGGTCCATGAAATCTTCCATATGCACCATGCGGATGGCGCGGTTGATGCGCTCGTGGATATCCTCGTCCGACAGGCCCAGATTCTCCAGCGTGAACACGAGCTCTTCTTCCACGCTCATGCCCATGAACTGCGACTCCGGGTCCTGGAACACCAGGCCGACCTCCTGCACAAGGTCACAGACGGCGTGATCTTCGGTGCGCTGGTCCTTGATGAAGACCTCGCCGCTGTAGTCTCCGTGGAAATTGTTCGGAATCAGGCCGTTGATGGCCATGCACAAGGTGGTTTTGCCTGCGCCGGACGGCCCTGTCACGCCGAGCACTTCGCCCGGCATGAGATCAAAATGGATGTGATCGAGGGCCAGGCGCTGCGCGCCGACATATTTCCAGCACAGATCCTTTACCGATACCAGAGGGGTCATGCCTGGGCCTCCCCGGCGGGCTTATCCGTGTCTCTGGCGCTTTCACGGCCGCGGTACAGACCCGAGCGGATGACGAACGGGTACAGGAGCTTGCACAGCGGAATGCCGAGCAGCAGCGACGGAAGCAGCTGGTTGAGGAACGTGGTCGGGAAGAAGGCGATGGCGACGGCCTTCGGCGTCAGGCCAAACATCACGTTGACGAAAATCGAGGAAGCGACGAGCAGCGCGCCGAGAATGCTGCCCCAGCAGACGAACTCGACAATGCTGCGGCGGGTAGCCAGACGGGCATTGCTGACGAGAAGATAGGGGATGAAGGCCGTCAGGAAGTTGGTCA
>CAKUCT010000102.1 GCA_934643765.1 uncultured Oscillospiraceae bacterium | reverse complement strand
ATATAGCCCGGCGGCGCGCCGATGAGCCGCGTGACGGAGCTTGGCTCCATGTACTCTGACATATCAATCCGGACCAGCGCATCACTGCTTGCATAGACGCAGTCGGCCAGCGCCTTGCAAAGCTCCGTCTTGCCCACGCCCGTCGGCCCGGCAAAAAGCATGGAAGCAACCGGCCGCGCCTCGTCGGCAATGCCGCTTCTGCCCCGGCGCACCGCCCGGCACACCTCGCGCACGGCCTCCTGCTGGCCCACGACGCGTGCGGAAATCTGCGCCTCCAGATGCAAAAGCCGCTCCTTTTCCGGGACGCTCAGCTGCCCCACCGGAATCCCCGTGCGCCGGGCGGTGACGGCCGCCACATCCTCTTTTGTGACGCACAAAAGCCGCTGCGCGCGGCTGGACTCCGCCTGGCGGCGCATCAGCTCCTGCAGCTCCTGCTGCGCTCTGGCCGCCTTGTCATACGCGCCGCTTGTCACCGCCTGCTCCAGCTTCTTTGTCAGCTCGCGCTTTCTTCCCTCCAGCGCGCCGCTTCCCGCGCCCCCTGTCATCCAGATTCCGGCCGCCGCCTCGTCGAGCAAGTCCAGCGCCTTGTCCGGCAAAAACCGGTCGGCCAGATACCGCCGCGAAAGATCCACCGCCGCTGAGATTGCCTCGTCGGAAATGCGCACGCGGTGGTGACGCTCCAGCCCCGGACGAAGGCCCCGCAGAATAAGCCCGGACTCCTCCGGGCTTGGCTCCTTGACCAATACCGGGCGGAATCTTCGCTCCAGCGCGGCATCTTTTTCAATGTGCTTGCGGTACTCCTCCAGCGTCGTTGCGCCGATCAGCTGAATCTCGCCCCGGCCGAGCGCCGGTTTTAAAAGGTTGGCCGCGTCGATTGCGCCCTCGGCGCTGCCCGCGCCGACAATGGTGTGCATCTCATCTATAAATAGAATTACGTTCCCGCAGCGGCGGATTTCCTGCACCATGTCCCGGATCCGCTCTTCAAACTCGCCGCGGTATTTCGTTCCGGCAAGGACGCTTGCCATATCCAGGCAGTAGAGCTTTTTCCCCGTAAGACTCTGCGGCACCTGGCCGGATGCCATCCGCTGTGCCAACGCCTCCACAATCGCCGTCTTTCCGACGCCGGGCTCGCCGATAAGCGCCGGGTTATTCTTATTTTTCCGGCACAGAATCTGGATGACCTCCTCCAGTTCCCGTTCGCGCCCGACGACCGGCTCCATCCCCGGCGCCTTTTCCAGCATATTTTCACAGTATTGCTCCAGTAACCTCACGTTCGTCATCCTTCCTTGCTGTGTCTGCTGCGGAGCAAGCAGACTTTCATAGGTTTCGGTAAAGACATAGTTTGCCGGCGCTCCGGCCTGCTCCATCAGCCGCTGCGCGGCGCATGCCTCGTCGCGCGTCAGCGCCAGCAGCAGATGCTCGGGCAGAATCTGGCCGCCTCCAAGCCGTCTTGCCTCCACACCGGCTCTTCGCACCGCGCGCTTTGCCCGCGGCGAAAGCCCCTGCGGCAAAAACAGCGTCCGGCTCCCAAGCCCAGCCCCGGCCAGCACCAGGCACCGCACGCTCGTATCTTCCAGCCCCATGGACAAAAGCACCCGCCCGGCCGCGCCGCCGGGCTCCTGCGTCATGGCAAGAAGCAGATGCTCCGTGCCGACATAGCTGTGGCCAAGCTCGCGCGCCAGGCGTCCGGCGCTTACCACAAGTTTTCGCAGCCGGCCGGAGAGTTCCAGTTTTTTCAAATGCCCACGTCCTTTCTGCTGGAAGTTTCGCCCTGTGAAAATGGCTTTATACACATTCGGCTAAAAAAATACCCATTCCGGAAAGTTCACAGAATTATCATTGCTTTTTTCAAAAAATATGCTATGATGAAGGCACCTAAATAAATGGAGGTGCAATACTATGGCTTATGTTATCGGCGATGCTTGTGTCATGTGCGGTGCTTGTGCAGACGCATGTCCTCTGGGCATCATCTCGGAAGGCGACGGCAAATACGTCATCGACGCTGATCAGTGCGTAGAATGCGGCACTTGCGCAGCTGAATGCCCGAACGACGCGATCACGCAGGAATAAGTGTGAAAAGCAAAACGCCCGTGCTGAGCACGGGCGTTCTGTTTTTCATCGGGAAAAAGCTGCGGCGGCAGAGCCGCCGGATAAAATAAATTTGATTTTATTTCGCACCGTGCGCGGCGCAAAACTCTGCGAGGCCAGGTTTCAGCTCGGATTTTAGGCTTGTGCTTTTCCGCCCGGCATTGTATGATATCATTCAGATATGTTTTTTGTGGAGGCAGGCATGGAAGAGCGGATCGGCGGAACATACCGGATGGAAATTCCGGGCTCGCAGTTTTCTCTGAGCACCGACTCCATGGTTCTGGCTGACTTTGCACACGCGCGCAAGGGTGCGCGCATCTGTGATCTTGGCTGCGGCTGCGGCGCGCTGGGGATTTTGCTTCTGGCAAAGGACCCTTCGCTTCACATCACCGGTATTGAAATCCAGCCGGAGGCCGCCCGCTTTGCCCGCGAAAACGCGGCAAAAAACGATTTGCCGCAGCTGGAGATTTTGCAAGGCGATCTGCGGGAATGCCGAGCGCTTCTTCCGGCCAACGGCTTTGACGCCGTCGTCTCCAATCCCCCCTATTATCCCGCCGCCTCCGGCGCGCTGGCGCAAAGCGCGTCGCTTGCCACCGCAAGAAGTGAAGTTCTATGTACCCTTCCCGATCTGTGCCGTGCGGCGGCGTGGTGCCTGCGCTTCGGCGAGAGCTTTTTTCTGGTGCATAAGCCCGAGCGTCTGACGGACCTTCTTGTCCATCTGCGGGAACATAAATTAGAGCCCAAGCGGCTCCAATTTGTCCGGCACAGCGCCGCGTCTCCGGTCTGCCTCGTGCTGATTGAGGCGCGCCTTGGCGCAAAGCCTGGGGTATCCTTGCAGCAGGAGCTGATTTTATTTGACGCGCTTGGTCAGCCGACCAGAGACTATCTTCGAATCTATCATCAGGAGTAACACAACTATGGCAGGTATGCTCTATCTTGTTCCGACCCCCATCGGCAATCTCTCCGATATCTCCCTGCGCTGCCGCAGGACATTGGAGGAAGCGGACTTCATCGCGGCAGAGGACACGCGCGTTACGCTCAAGCTTTTAAACCATCTGGAGATCAAAAAGCCGCTTGTGAGCTACTATGAGCACAACAAGATGGAAAGCGGACCTAAAATTGTCCGCCGCATCCTGGACGGCGAAACGTGCGTGCTGGTCTCGGACGCGGGCTCGCCCGCCATCTCTGACCCCGGAGAAGATCTCGTCCGCCTCTGCGCCGAAGCCGGTATCACCGTCTGCGCCATCCCCGGCCCCTGCGCGGTCATCACGGCGCTCTCCATCTCCGGCCTTCCCACGGGCAGATTCTGCTTTGAAGGTTTTCTCTCCATCAACAAAAAAAGCCGCCAGGAGCACCTGGCGGGATTGAAAAACGAGCAGCGCACCATGATCTTCTACGAAGCGCCACATAAGCTGCTGGCCACGCTCAAGGATCTGTGCGCCGCCTTCGGCGAAACGCGGCGCGTGAGCCTCTGCCGGGAGCTGACAAAGCTCCATGAGGAGGTTGTGCGCACGACGCTCGGCGAGGCCGTGGCCCGCTACACGGAAAACCCGCCCCGCGGGGAGTTCGTCGTTGTGGTAGAAGGTGCGAAGGAAATCCCGGAGGAAGCAATCACGCTCGATGCCGGCGCGGCGCTCGCGCTGGCCGAGGTAGAAAAGGGCCTGTCCAAAAAGGACGCCGTCAAGCTCATCGCCAAGCAGACCGGCCTTCCGCGCAATGCGCTGTACGAGGCCGTTTTGAAGCTGTAGTCTTAATGTCATATAAAAAGCCGCGCGGACTGTTTTCGTCCGTGCGGCTATTTTGATTGGATTGTTTTTATAAACTCAAAGCGCAAAGCGCTGGCGGTACTCTTCATAATACCGCTCGTATGCTGCCGACTTCATGGCCTTGACGCTGCTGAGGTATTCGTGGGTGTCAAACGAGTCTGCCTCCAGCTCGATCATGGCAACGGCAATGTTGGAACAGTGGTCTGCCACACGCTCGTAGTTCGTCAGAAGATCGTTGAACACAAAGCCCTGGCTGAGTGTACACACGCCCTTCTGCAGCCGGTCGACATGGTGCAGCTTCATCTCGTCGCACAGGGCGTCGATGAGCTCTTCCAGAGGCTCGACCCGCTTGGCAAGCTCCAGATCCTCAATAATAAAGGCCCGGATGGCGTTGTGCAGAATCTCCCGCAGTGCGTCGGTCAGAACGGCCAGCTCGTGCCGCGCGTCGCCGGAGAAGGTAATTCCCTTCCGGCTGAGCTCCTGCGCCGCCTCGGCGACGTTGAGGGCATGGTCGGAAATTCGTTCAAAATCAGAAATCGTATGCAGGAACTTGGACACATCGCCGCTCTGGCGGCCGGTCAGCTCGCGGCCCGTGAGCTTGACAAGATACGTACCGAGAATGTCCTCATAGTGATCGATGACACCCTCCATGCGCTGCACCTCTGCGAACTCCTCGTCCGAGTAGTGCCCCAGCAGCGCAAGCGCCCCCGAGAAGTTCAGCTCTGCGTCCGCCGCCATGGAGTTGATGGTGATACGGCTCTGCTCAATGGCCAGCGCCGGATGCTGCAGGAAGCGCTCTTCCAGATGCATCGCGGCCGGCTCGTCATTTTTCTGCTCGCCCTTGTCCTTGACCAGCACATTGACAACCGCCTCAATCACATCTGTAAACGGGAGCAGGATGACAACCTTTACAAACCGGAACAGCGTATTGATAAACGCAATGGAGACGCTCGTCATCGGCATATCCATAAAGTCGAACCGGAACACGGCGTTTGCGAGGTAAAAGACCGCCGCCCAGAACACAACACCCGTCACTTCCACGACGAGGTAGACCATAGCCGTCCGCTTGCCGTCGACATTTGCGCCGACCGCCGACAAAATCACCGGCAGCGCCGCGCCGATGGCGATGCCCATGATGATCGGCAGGGCCACAGAGAAATCAACCGCGCCCGTCGAGGCCAGCGCCTGCAGAATACCGACAGCCGCCGACGCGCTCTGCAGCACGCAGGTAAAGAGCGTACCGAACAGAATGCCAAGCAGAGGGTTAGAAAACGAGGTCAGAATCCGCAGAAACACCGGCTCGTAGCGCAGCGGGGAGACCGCCGCGGACATTGTCGACATGCCGAACATCAGAACCGCAAAGCCCATCAGGATATCGCCCACATGGATTTTCGTCTGGTTCTTGGAGAACATGCGCAGCAGAATGCCGACCACCGAAATGATGCCGGTCAGCGTTGCCGTGGAAAACAGGTCCACCCAGCCGCCGCCTCCGCCGAGATCGGAAAGACAGATGATCCAGCCCGTGATGCTTGTGCCGAGAATCGCGCCCATGACAATGCTGATAGCCTGCCGGACGCGCATCATCCCGGAGTTGACAAAGCCGACCACCATCACGCTCGTCGCCGAGGACGACTGGATGACCGCCGTCACCGCCGTGCCGAGCAGGAAGCCCTTGAGCGGCCGGCCCGTCAGCTGGTACAAAATCACTTCCAGCTTATTGCCGGCAACCTTTTTCAGTCCGTCTCCCATCAGCGACATGCCGAACAAGAACAGCGCAATGCCGCTGAGCAGGGAAATCACATTTGAGATTGTCATCTTACAGCTCCCTTTATATCTTATAATCGCAAAATAATACGAATTTAATATAAGTTGCCAACGTTAAATATTTTGTCAGAGAAATCTTAAATCTATGTTAAATCTCGCGTTTGCTATAGATTTCATAGAAACTTTACGATAGCATAAGGACAGAAGATTTTTTTGTGACACGTGAATTTATAGTCAGGAGTGCAGAGCCAATGATTTATCTTTTGGAAGACGACGACAGCATCCGCAAGCTTGTCATCTACGGCTTGGAGAGCCAGGGCTTTGAGACCGCGGGCTTCAGCCTGCCGTCCGCTTTCTGGCGGGCGATGGAGAAGGCGCAGCCGGAGCTGGTGCTGCTGGATATCATGCTGCCAGAGGAGGACGGGCTGCAGATTCTCAAAAAGCTGCGCGCCGCGCCGGAAACGCGGCGGCTGCCCATCATTCTGCTCACGGCGAAAAACGCCGAATACGACCGCGTGATCGGTCTTGACAATGGCGCGGACGATTTTATTTCCAAACCCTTCAGCATGCTTGAGCTCATTGCGCGCATCCGCGCGGTGCTGCGCCGGTCGCAGCCGGTCTCCTCGCTGCGCGAATATAAGCTCGGACCGCTGTATGTCTGCCCCGAGCAGCATATCGTGCGCGTAGACAATCAGGACGTCACGCTGACCAACAAGGAATATGAGCTTCTTTGCCTGCTGCTGGACAATCAGGGCCTCGTTCTGACGCGTCAGGTGCTGATGGACCGGATCTGGGGCTTTGACGCCGAGCGCGAGAACCGGACGCTCGATGTCCACATCCGCACGCTGCGCGTCAAGCTCGGGAGCGCGGGCTCGCTCATTGAAACCATCCGCGGTGTGGGCTATAAGCTCGGTGGCAGCGTATGACCGGGAAAATTCTGAGGAACTCCTTCCTCGTCGCCATTCTGGTGCTGCTGGCCTGCGCGCTGCTGTTCTTCGGCATCATGTACCGCAACTACGAAGACCAGGCTTTCGCCCGCCTGCGGGCAGAGGCCACCAGCGTCTGCCGCGGGCTTACGCTCTGCGGCATGGACTATCTGGAGAGCTTCACGCCCTCAGACCGTCTGACCTGGGTCGACGGCAGCGGCAGCGTCCTCTATGACAGCGCCGCCGCGCCCGAAACGCTTCCGAGCCACGCCGGGCGCGAGGAAATTGACCAGGCGCTGGAGACCGGCGAGGGCCAGTCGTCTCGCTATTCGCAGACGCTTCTGCAGCGCACCTATTATTACGCCCGGCGCCTGCCGGACGGGACGGTGCTGCGCGTATCGTGCACGCAGAACTCGCTCCCGGCCATGATTATCATGCTGCTGACGCCGTTTTTGTGGATCACGGTTGTGGTTCTGATTCTCTGCGGCTTTCTCTCCTACCGGCTGGCCCAGCAAATCACAAAGCCCATCAACGCCATTGACCCCGATAACCCGGGCCCCCTTTCGGTCTATCC
>CAKUCT010000101.1 GCA_934643765.1 uncultured Oscillospiraceae bacterium | reverse complement strand
GTCCAGCAGCGCAAACGGATGCGCGCCGCCCCACCAGCCGGGGGTGTTTGTGGGGTAGCGGCCATGCGCCGTCCAGCTGTAGGCCTCGTATTCATCGAGGCGGTAAAACCTGCCGACATCCTCCGGATAGCCGACGGCTTTGAACGCGCCCATATTCTTGCCGGAGGAGAAGACATACGCGCCCTTGACCTTCGTGTTGATTTCCATGACGCAGCGTGCGACATACTCTTTTTCGTCGATCTGCAGCCGGCACAGCCGCGAAGCAAACGGCGCGACAAAATAGCGCCAGATGAGCGGAACGTCCGTGATCTCCGGGATTTTCCGGATGGGGATGGTCTCGGCCTTGACGATTTCAAAGCGGTCTTTGAGTAGACGCTCACAGTCCGCGCGCGTTTCCTTATCATTATAAAAGACATGTAGCGCGTAAAACTCGCGCATCTCCGGATAGATGCCGTAGCCAGCGAAGCCGCCGCCAAGGCCGTTGGAGCGTTCATGCATGGGCTTCATACTTTCAATGATTTTTTCCGCGGTCATGTGCCGGCCGTCGCGGGAGATGACGGCGGAGATTGCACAACCGGACGGAATCCGGACCTGCCCCTCTTCTTTCATGAAAATCCCTTCCTTCCTGATGCTGGGGGTAATAAAAAGAGGCGCCCATCCGGGCAGGACCGGATGGCCCTGCCTGCATGAACGCCTTTGCTCATTACTTCGTAAAAACAATATGTAATAATTATGGTGTATGATAGCATGCGGCCGGGCGGTTGTCAATTTGATTTGCAAGCCGGAGCTTCTTTTTGGTCAAACAGACAAGCCGGAGCCTGAGAAACAGGGTTTGATTTGCTGAAAATCATGAAGACTCAAAAAAATTTTGCAAGCCGGAAAGATTTTCTTGCAAAAAGAAATGAGAAATTTTAAAATTAGTGCTTGACAAACGCCGGATACGTGTGTATAATTCGCAGCATAAAGGCAATGACGTCTTTGAGCAATGGGGCTCAAAGGCGCTTTTTCTTTATTTCCAAATTTTAATTTTATAACGAACACAGCGAGCGAAGCGAGGCAATGGCGTCTTGAGCATTCAGGACGGTTTGTCTCGCTTTTTGAATGAGAGAAAGGAGTGCTGCGGTATGCAAACGGTATCGGATTACTTTGGAAGCCTCGTGTTTGACGACAGAGTCATGCGTGCAAAGCTTCCGTCCAAGGTCTACAAGTCTTTGAAGAAGACCATTGACGAAGGGGTGAGTCTGGATAACCAGGTGGCCAACGCCGTAGCAGAGGCCATGCGCGATTGGGCGGTGGAGCATGGCGCGACGCATTTTACCCATTGGTTCCAGCCGCTGACCGGCATCACCGCCGAAAAACATGACAGCTTTATCAGCCCCTCTCCCGACGGCGGCGTCATCATGGAGTTCTCCGGCAAGGAGCTCATCCAGGGCGAGCCTGACGCGTCGAGCTTCCCCTCCGGCGGCCTGCGCGCAACGTTTGAGGCAAGAGGCTACACCGCGTGGGATCCCACGTCCTACGCCTTTATCAAGGGCAAAACGCTCTGCATCCCGACGGCGTTCTGTTCCTATGGCGGCGAGGCGCTGGACAAAAAGACGCCGCTGCTGCGCTCGATGCAGGCGCTTAACAAGCAGGCAATGCGAGTCCTGAAGCTCTTCGGCAACGAGGATGTCAAGTGCGTCAAAACCTCCGTCGGTCCCGAGCAGGAATACTTCCTGGTCGACAAGGAGATGTACGATCAGAGAAAAGACCTCGTCTTCTGCGGCCGGACGCTTTTTGGCGCCAAGCCTCCGAAGGGCCAGGAGCTCGACGATCATTACTTCGGCGTCATCAAGCCGCGCGTCGCGGCGTACATGGAAGAGCTCAACGAGGAACTCTGGAAGCTCGGCGTGTTGGCCAAGACCGAACACAACGAGGTCGCCCCGGCGCAGCATGAGCTGGCCCCTATTTATACAACAACCAACATCGCAACCGATCACAACCAGCTGACGATGGAAATCATGCAGAAGGTTGCGCTCAAGCATGGCCTTGTATGTCTGCTGCATGAAAAGCCCTTCGCGGGCGTTAACGGATCCGGCAAGCACAACAACTGGTCGATGGCGACCGATACCGGCGTGAACCTTCTGACGCCGGGCGAGACGCCCTATGAAAACGCGCAGTTCCTGCTGTTCCTGTGCGCCGTCATTCAGGCGGTGGACGATTATCAGGATCTTCTGCGTCTGGCCGTTGCAACTGCCGGCAACGATCACCGGCTCGGCGCAAACGAAGCGCCTCCCGCGGTGGTGTCGATCTTCCTTGGCGATGAGCTGACCGCGATTCTGGACGCCATCGAGGCGGACGCACCGTACAACGCGGCAGAGAAGACCGTGATGAAGCTCGGCGTACATGTGCTTCCGAAGTTCATCCGCGACACCACAGACCGCAACCGCACCTCGCCCTTTGCCTTCACCGGCAACAAGTTTGAATTCCGTATGCTCGGCTCGAGCAACTCCATCGCCTGCACGAACATCATGCTCAACGGCGCCGTGGCGCAGAGCCTGAAGCTATTTGCGGACGAACTGGAAAAGGCGGACGACTTTGAGGGTGCGCTGCACGATCTCATCCGCCGCACCATCCACGAGCACAAGCGCATCATCTTCAACGGCAACGGCTATGACGATGCCTGGATCAAGGAAGCGACCGAAAAGCGCGGCCTTCTAAACCTGCGCACCACGCCGGACGCCATGCCGACGATTCTGGAAAAGAAGAACGTCGACATGCTGACGGGCCTCAAGATTTTCACGCTGCCTGAGATTCAGTCCCGCTACGAGATCATGATGGAAAACTATTGCAAGACCGTCAACATCGAAGCGCAGACCATGGTCGATATGGCAAGAAAGGAAATCCTGCCGGCGGTCGAGGGCTACACAAAGAGTCTTTCCGATACGCTCAGCGCAAAGCTGGCGGTTATCCCGTCGCTGCCTGCAAAATATGAGACCGGCACCATTACAAAGCTCTCCACGCTCGTCGATCAGATTGACGCGGCGACGGAGGATCTGGAGCAGGCAATTCTGCACCTGAAGACGATTACAAGCGTCACCGAATCTGCGTTCTACATCCGCGATACGATTCTGCCGAAGATGGCGGCGCTGCGTGTGGTCTGCGATGAGGCAGAGACGCATACAGCGGAAAGCTATTGGCCGTTCCCGACATACGACAAGCTTCTGTTCGGCGTGAAATAAGCCGGGGAAGCGAAGAAAACGAAAATTTGACGTTTTAGTTTTGATAAGGAGGATTCTTATGAACCGTAACATCAGCCGCTGCTACGACGAACAGTGTCCGTATCAGTTTATCAATCCCGTACATTCCTTCCTGATGGAGAGCGTCCATGAGCAGCATGATTTTCTCGATTCCTGCTTCGAGACAGATGCCTATTCGTATCTGTGCTGCATGGATACCAGCGCCTGGGACTGAGCCAGCCGCGAAAGCCAAGAGAAGAGAAAGAAACAAATCTATACACGTGAAAAGCGTTTGAACCAGGAAAAGTAGCACGGAATGCCGCTTCCAGAGAGCATGGGCAGGTGAGAGCCATGCAGCGGGCACCGCGTGAAGAACACCCGATGAGCTGCAAGCTGAACAGAAGCAATCTTCTTAGTAGGTGCGCCGGGCCGCCGCCCGTTACCCCGGCGGGGCGTTATTGGACGCCCGCAGAGACAAAAGATAGGTGGCACAGCGAGTCAGCACTTGCCCTATCGAATGCTGAATCAAAATTCTGGAGGATTTTATCATGTGTTCGATTATGGGTTATTGCGATGTCTGTGCCGCCTTTTCTGAGTTTCAGAAGGGTTTTCTGAAAACCGTCTCCCGCGGTCCAGATGACAGCCGGATTGTAGATACCGGAAAGGGTCTGCTCGGGTTCCACCGCCTTTCCATCATGGGTCTGACGCCCGCCGGTATGCAGCCGTTTGAGCGCGACGGCAGCTACGTGGTCTGCAACGGCGAGATTTACGGCTATGAGAAGCTGAAAAAAGAGCTGGAAGAGAAGTACACATTCCAGAGCGGCTCGGACTGCGAAATTCTGCTGCCGCTGTATTTTGAGCACGGCGTTGAGATGTTCAAGATGCTCGACGCGGAGTTTGCGCTGATTTTGTTCGACGGCCGTACAAAAGAGTATATCGCCGCGCGCGACCCCATCGGCATCCGCCCCCTGTATTATGGCTACGACAAGAAGGGCGTCATCGTCTTTGCAAGCGAGCCGAAGAACCTCGTCACGCTCTGCGACAAGATCATGCCCTTCCCGCCAGGACACTACTACAAGGACGGCAAGTTTGTCAGCTATTGCGATATTGCAGATGTCAAAGCGGTCTGCCACGACGATCTGGAAACGGTCTGCAGCAAGATTCACGACAAGCTGGTCGCGGGCGTTGAAAAGCGGCTGGTGGCCGATGCGAAGGTTGGCTTCCTGCTCTCCGGCGGCCTGGACTCGTCGTTGGTGTGCGCAATCGCGGCAAGAGAGTCGAAAACGCCGATCCGCACCTTTGCCATCGGCATGAGCGAGGACGCCATCGACCTCAAGTACGCAAAAGAGGTCGCGGACTATATCGGAAGCGACCACACCGAGGTCTATATGACCAAGCAGCAGGTGCTCGATTCTCTGCGGGAAGTCATCGAACTGCTTGGCACGTTTGACATCACGACCATCCGCGCCAGCATGGGCATGTACCTTCTTTGCAAGTGGATCCACGAAAACACGGATATCCGCGTGCTGCTGACGGGTGAAATTTCCGATGAGCTGTTCGGCTACAAGTATACGGATTTTGCGCCCTCCGCCGAAGCGTTCCAGCTGGAGGCGCAGAAGCGCATCCGTGAGCTGCACATGTACGATGTCCTGCGCGCCGACCGCTGCATCAGCGTCAACTCGCTTGAAGCGCGCGTGCCGTTCGGTGATCTGGACTTTGTAAAATATGTGATGTCGGTTGATCCCGAACTGAAACTCAACAAATACGGCAAGGGCAAGTACCTGCTGCGTCACGCGTTTGAAGGCGACTATCTGCCGCACGATATTCTCTACCGCGAAAAAGCTGCGTTCTCGGACGCCGTGGGCCACTCGATGGTGGACTATCTCAAGGAGTACGCAAACAGCTATTATACCGACGAGGAATTTGAAGAAAAGCGCAGCAAGTACACGCACGCGCAGCCATTTACCAAGGAATCGCTTTTGTACCGTGAAATTTTCGAGAGCTACTATCCCGGACAGTCGGAAATGATCGTCGATTTCTGGATGCCGAACAAGACCTGGCCCGGCTGCGATGTGGACGATCCGTCGGCGCGTGTGCTGTCGAACTACGGCGCGAGCGGCAAGTGAGCAAAGCAGCTCCGTACACAGAGCCAAAGGACGGACATTATGTGAAAAATGTTCCTGATTGAAGGACATCGACGGGGATTGTAGATTCTTTGCATAAAATTCATGCGGAATTTCTTGAAGGAATATTGAAACTGTGTTATAATAAATCAGGAGTTTTTTCACAAATTCCGAAGGAGGATTTTCGGCCCGCTATTTCAAAAATTTCAGAGAGGGAGGGGGCAGTCGTGGGATTGCCCGCAGGTGTTTATGCAAGCGTTGATTGACTTTTTCACCGGCACACTCAATACGGTTGCATGGCTGTATATTTTCCTGCCATGTACCATCGTAGGAGGTCTGTATCTGACCATCCGGAACCGTGGAATCCAGTTCAGCAAGTTCGGCTACATCATGAAAAACACCGTCGGCAAGATGTTCGAAAAGCAGACCGCTGGCGAGGGCGCTGTGACGCCGCTGCAGGCGGTGACGACCGCGCTGGCTGCGACGGTCGGCACGGGCAACATTGTCGGCACCTCCCAGGCCATTGCCCTCGGCGGCTACGGCGCAGTGTTCTGGCTGTGGCTGGCGGCGCTGCTCGGCATGATCATTAAGTATTCTGAGGTTGTGCTGTCCATCCGCTTCCGTGAGCGCGACGCAAAGGGCGACTGGGTTGGCGGACCTATGTATTACGTCAAAAACGGCCTTGGAAAGAACATGCAGTGGGTCGGTATTGCCTTTGCCGTGTTTGCCGGTATCGCGTGCTTCGGCATCGGCAACATGTCCCAGGTCAACTCCATCGTCGGCTCGATCAACGACGCCATTGACGCGTTCATCCCGGCGGCGGTTGGCGAGCGAAAGCTTCTGAACCTGATCTTCGGCCTTGCCATCGCGGCGCTGGTCGGCGTGATTCTCTTCGGCGGCATCAAGCGCATCGGCGCCGTTGCCGAAAAGCTCATCCCGTTTATGAGCATTCTTTACATTGTGTTTGCGCTTGTTGTCATCTTTGCACACGCGGGAAACATCGGCCCGGCGTTTGGTAAGATTTTTGCCACGGCCTTTACGCCCGGCGCCATCGGCGGTGCGGCGGCCGGTATCGCATTGAAGCAGACCATCGTCTGGGGCTTGCGCAGAAGTGCGTTCTCCAATGAGGCGGGCCTTGGCTCGGCGGCGATTGCCCATGCGGCGGCCGATACCCCGGGCCCCGTGCAGCAGGGCATGTACGGCGTGTTTGAGGTTTTTGCCGATACCATTGTCATCTGCACGCTGACGGCTCTGACGATCATCTGCAGCGGCGTGGAAATTCCGTTCGGCGAGTATGTCAACTCTGAGCTGATTGCAGGCGCGTTTGCAACGGTCTTCGGCCAGAAATTCGCCTCCGTCTTTGTGGCGCTGGCGCTGACGCTGTTTGCCTTTACGACGGTGCTCGGCTGGTCGCTCTACGGCAGCCGCTGCGCGCAGTATCTGTTCGGCCTGAAGTTTGCCAAGGGCTATCAGGTGGCGTTCATCATCGTGATTGTCATTGGTGCGGTTGCGAAGCTGCAGGTCGTCTGGGATATTGCGGATACCTTCAACGGCCTCATGGCCATCCCGAACTTCATCGCGCTGTTTGCGCTCTCGGGCGTGGTCGCGAAGCTGACCAAAGAATATTTTACAGACAAGAGCAGACTCAAAGCATAAAACAAATAATGCCCCGCGCAGGATTTCCTGCGCGGGGCGTTTTTCTTATTTGGCGCCGGGGTAGAGGCAATCGACCTTGTGTTCCGCGAGGAACGAAAGCCATTGCGCGTCCGGCTTGGCGTTGGTGACGAC
>CAKUCT010000100.1 GCA_934643765.1 uncultured Oscillospiraceae bacterium | reverse complement strand
TGCGTGGAGTCGTACTTCAGCAGGTGCGCGAGCATCTTGGCGGAAGTCAGGTCGTTGATGGCGACGACTTCGTAGCCTTCAGCGCCGAACATCTGACGGAAAGCCAGACGGCCGATACGGCCAAAACCATTGATCGCAACTTTAACAGACATGAATAATTTCCTCCTTATTTTATCGCCGCGCCAGCAATCCGGCCCGGCTGCGAAAGTACATGGTATCTTTTCATACCGCTAAATTATATCGTATCCGCTCGAATGTGTCCAGTATTATTTTTGCCAAAAAACGGGCCTTTATGCGAAATAATCTCTACATTTTCAATAGTTCCAAATGCTTTGTCAGTTGCCTGATTGTTTTTGTATTTCAAAACTCCCACATTTTTGAAGGAATTAGCTTCAACCTTGCACGCCGCGCCGCATCACGTGCCCGCCCGCGTCCTGCGTCCGTTTCCCATCCGAAATGGCGGCCTGTCCCGCGACAAACACATACGCCATTCCCTGCGCGCACTGCCGCGGCGCAGCATAGGTACCGGCCTCGTGAAGATCTTCCAGCCGGAACACATTGAGATCCGCGTCCATCCCCACTGCAACCGTTCCCTTTCCCGCAAGACCCAGCCGCTTGGCGGGCAGGCTCGTCACCTTCTGCACAGCCTTTTCTGCCGGAATCGTCTTTCTTTCCCGGACATAGCGCTCAAAGAGCCTTGCATACGTCCCGTACACCCGCGGGTGCAGAAGTCCCTGCGTGGGATATGTACTGTCGGAGATGACGCACGTCGTCTCATCGCGCAAAATCGCCTCAATATCCTCTTCGGCCGCAATGAAGTCAATCATGCTCACCGCGCAGTTTTCCTCCGCCAGCAGATCAAATGCGCAGTCAAAGGGGTCTTTTCCCTGCATCGCGGCAATTTCCGCAATGGATTTTCCTTCATAGATTTTGTTTTCCTGCCTCGTGACGCTGGAGGCCGCGATGTTCTCCCAGCCGACCAGCAGCGAAATATTTTCAAAATCACTCCCGGTTTTCATCCGCCGGCGAAGCCCGGCGCGGAACGCCGGCTTTCTCAGATTCTCGCTCAGCCGATCAAGTCCGCCCTCCTGGCACTCCGGCGGCAGAATGTGAATCAGCTGCGTCGAGCCCGCTGTATAGGGGTAGGCGTCGCAGAACACCGTCACGCCGTCCTCCCGCGCCCGGCGCATCAGCTCCAGCATTTTTGGCGTGCAGCTTCTCCAGTTTGCCTTGCCGATGGATTTGAGATGGCTGATCTCCACCGGCGTCTGAAGTGCTCTTCCTACCGCAATCATTTCCTCCAGCGCCTGCACAACGCCGCTCCCCTCCTGACGCATATGCACCGTGATGGGAACGCCGCTGTTCTGCAGCGGCAGCAGTGCCCGGATGAGCTCATCTGTCGTATAAAAGCACTCCGGTGCATACCCAAGTCCCAGCGACACGCCGAGCGCGCCTGCCGCCAGCGCGTCTTCCAGCGCCTTATGAATCTTCCGGTAGTGTTCATCCTCCAGCCGCTGCACGCCAAAGCCCGCCGCCTGCGCGCGGATGGTTCCGCCGCCGGCCAGCATTCCCATGTTCAGCGGCAGCGGGAGCTTCCCCGCCGCCTGCAGATAGTCCTGCATTGACTCTGTGCACATCCGCGCCTCCAACTGCCCCGTCACCGGCGTGAGATAGTCAAAAATCTCCCGCTGGAACACGCCGCCGCTCGGCGCGGCGGACAGCCCGCAGTTGCCATTTACAATCGTCGTCAGCCCCTGGAAAAGCTCCGATTCTCCGAAGCCCGCCCGGAAGATGGCTGCGTCCGCGTGGCGGTGGATGTCAATAAAGCCGGGCGTGACAAGATACCCTGTGACGTCGAGTGTCCTTCCTGCCTGCGCGCCGGTGATCTTCCCAACCGCCGCGATTTTTCCGCCCTTTATTCCAACGTCTGCAATCTTCCCCGGCGCGCCGCTGCCGTCAATCACCGTACCGCCGCGCAAAATCGTGTCAAAAACCATCTCGCCCGCTCCTTTCCTTACATCCCACAAAAGCCCCGGGCCACGCCCGGGGCTTTTGTATCATTGCCTCGCAGAGTTTCGCCCCCCCCAGGACGAAATGAAATGTGAATCTATTTTATCCGGCTACGTTACAGTTTCCAGATTTCCTTTGCGTACTGCCGGATCGTCCGGTCAGACGAGAAATATCCCGCCGCGGAAACATTCATCAGGCACTTGCGGCCAAAGCCAACGCGGTCGCGATAGTCGCGGTTGGCCTGCAGCCGCGCCTGCTGGTAAGACGGCAGATCCTTGAGCAGGAAATAGTGATCCGGCCGGTGCCAGCTCGCACCGTCAAGCAGCGACGTGTAGAGCTCCTGCAGCTCGGCGTCCGTCGGAACCGTGCCGTTGACCAGCGTGTCGACCGCTCTGTGAATGCGCGGATTGCTGTTGTAGACGTCGCGCGCGCAATAGGTGTCGCGGATTTCATTGATTTCTTCCACGCTCGCGCCGAAAATATAGTTGTTTTCCAGCCCCGCGCGCTCAACGATCTCCACATTCGCGCCGTCCATCGTGCCGAGCGTCACGGCGCCGTTGAGCATCAGCTTCATGTTGCCCGTGCCGGACGCCTCGGTACCGGCGGGCGAAATCTGCTCGGAAATGTCCGCGGCCGGAATGATGTGCTCTGCGTAAGAGCAGTTGTAGTTCTGCACGAACACAACCTTCATCTTATCGGCCACAGCCGGGTCGTTGTTGATGAGATCTGCCACGCGGTTGATATAGCGGATAATGGCCTTGGCTCTGACATAGCCGGGCGCCGCCTTCGCGCCGAAGATGAACGCCGTCGGCGTGAAGTCCTGAATGGAGCCGTCTTTGATGCCGAAATAAATATCCATGATCGAAAGCGCATTCATCAGCTGCCGCTTGTATTCGTGAAGCCGCTTGACCTGCACGTCAAACACAAAGCCCGGGTCGAGCTTTACGCCCTCGTGCTGCTCAATCACCGCGCACAGCTGGCGCTTTTTCTCCAGCTTGATGGCGTTGAACTGCTTGATGGTCATCTCGTCAAGCCCGTTTCTGAGCCCCTCCAGCCGGTCAAGATCCGTCAGGAAGCCGGGGCCGATCTTGCTTTCAATCAGGCCGCAGAGTTCAGGGTTGCAAAGGCCCAGCCAGCGCCGCGGCGTAATACCGTTGGTCTTGTTCTGGAAGCGCTCGGGATAGACTCTGTACCAATCCTTGAACAGATCGTTCTTGAGAATTTCGGAGTGAATCCGCGCCACACCGTTGACCGCCGTGGACACATAGACCGACAGGTTTGCCATGTGCGCCTGATGATCCTTGATGATGAAAAGGCCGCTGTTCGGGTGCTCCTGCTTGAGCCGCGCGTCAATCTTCTCAATGATGTCGCAGATCTCCGGCACCACCGAGCGCAGCAGCTCCAGATCCCACTTTTCAAGCGCTTCGCCCATAACGGTGTGGTTCGTATAGGAGAAAACGCGCGCGGCAATCTGGAACGCGGACTCAAAGTCCATGCCATCAAGCTGCAGCAGACGAATCAGCTCCGGAATTGCCATCGCCGGGTGCGTGTCATTGAGCTGCACCGCGTCAAATTCCGGAAGTCTATAATAGTCGCATCCGTGGTTCTCGCGGAAGCTGCGCAGAATATCCTGCAGCGACGCGCTGGAGAGCACATACTGCTGCTTGATGCGAAGCTGCTTACCTTCCCAGGTGGAGTCGTTCGGATAGAGAACTCTTGTGATGTCCTCGGCCTTGTTCTTGGTCTCCAGCGCCTTGACATAGTTCTGCGCGTTGAACGCGTCGAAGTCCAGCTCCTTCTCCGCCTCGCACTGCCACAGGCGAAGCGTGCCGATCGTGTCATTTTCATAGCCGATTACCGGCATATCATACGGAACGGCGATAACGCTCTGGTTTGCGAAGTTCACCTTCACCGCCAGCTTGTCGCGCCGGTGGCTCCAGGGATCGCCGTACTTTGTCCAGTCGTCGGCGTTTTCGCGCTGGCTGCCGTTTTCAAAGCTCTGCTTGAAAAGGCCGAACCGGTAGCGAAGGCCGTAGCCCGTCAGCGGCACATCGCAGCTTGCCGCGCTGTCCAGAAAACACGCCGCAAGTCTTCCAAGGCCGCCGTTGCCCAGCGCCGCGTCTTCAATCTCTTCCAGACACGCAAGATCGACGCCCTTTTCCAGAAACGCCTTCTTCACTTCGTCAAGAATGCCGAGATTGAACAGATTGCTGTAGACCAGACGGCCCACCAGATATTCTGCAGAAAAATAGAATGCGCGCCGGCCGGCGGTCTGCCGCTTCTTGGTTTTGACCCAGCTGTCGTTGATCTGCATCATCACCACTTCGCCAAGGCACTCGTGCAAGCGCTCCGGCGTTGTCTCCTGAAGCGTCTCTTCATGGCGCAGGCGCAAAAGCGCCTCGGTCTGCTGTACAATTCTTTCTACTTCGTTGCTCATAAGAACTCTCCAAACTTTTGGCCAATCGGCCAGGATATCAAAATCAGCCGCCCTCCGGCGCCCATCATGGCTTCTCCCGGCGGCGCGCCCCTGCATCTTCTATTTTCTGACGCAGGATGCCTATATTATACGCGCTGGCCGCGCTGTGTCAAATTCAAAATTTCACGCGCCAGATCTTCGCTTGCCTGCCCCGGCATCAAGCGCCAGCGCCAGTTCTGCGGCTTGAGCGTGCCGGGCTCGTTCATTCTGGCCTCCGCGCCGAGCCGCAGATAATCCTGCATCTGCGCCACAAAGAGCTTCGCCTTCGACATCGCGCCGGCTTCGATAATCGCCCGCGCAAGATCGTCCGTCTCGGAAATGCCGAGATACTTGCGCGCATACTGCTCCGACTCCGCGCCCAGATTCCCGCACCACTGCTGCAGCGTCTCGTTGTCGTGCGTACCGGTATAGCAGATGCAGTTCTCTTCATATTTATGCGGCAGGTAGTTGCTCGGCTCGCGCGGGTCGAACGCAAACTCCAGAACCTTCATCCCCGGCCAGCCGGAGTCCTTGACCAGCTGCAGAACCTCCGGCGTCAAAAAGCCCAGATCCTCCGCGATGAACTCAATCTGCGGATACGCCCGCTTGATCGCGTCCACCAGCTTCAGTCCCGGCCCCTTCACCCAGCGGCCCTTGCGCGCGGTCTTGTTGACCGCCGGAATGCTCCAATAGCTCTCGATGCCGCGGAAGTGGTCGATGCGGACGACATCATAGTTTTCGCCCGCCGCGCCGATGCGCGCAAGCCACCATGAAAAGCCGTCCTGCTCCATGTAGTCCCAGTCGTAGATGGGGTTTCCCCAATACTGGCCGTTCTTACTGAACCCATCGGGCGGGCACCCCGCCACGCAGCGCGGGCGGCGCGTTCTTCCGAGCTGGAAGTTCTCCGGATGTGACCACACATCCGCCGAGTCCAGCGGCACATAGATCGGAATATCGCCGATGATCTTCACGCCGTTTTCCCTGGCATAGGCGCGCAGCTTCTGCCACTGCTCCCGGAACACATACTGTACAAAGCACTGAAACAGCATCTCCGTCTGCAGCAGCGCTTTGTAGTGCGCCACAGCGTCCGGCTGATGCAGCCGGATATCCGTCGGCCACTCGGTCCACGGCCGGTCGTCAAAATGAGACTTGATCGCCATGAACAGTGCGTATTCCGGAAGCCAGCTGTCTGTTTGCTTCAAAAAGTCTGCAAAGCCTTCCGGCTTATCCGTCTGGAAGCCGCGGAACGCCAGCCGCAGCATCCGCAGCCGCTCGTCGTACATCCGGCGGAAATCCACCTGATCGTCGCGCTCAGACCATTGCACCTCATCGAGCGCCTCTTGCTCCAGCCATCCGCGCTCGACCAGCTGCTCCGGGTCAATGAGATACGGGTTTCCGGCGAAGGTTGAAAAACCCTGATACGGCGAGTCGCCGTATCCCGGCGGGCACAGCGGCAGAATCTGCCAGTATTTCTGCCCCGCCTGCTTCAAAAAGTCCACAAATGCGTAGGCTTCCCTGCCCAGATTTCCAATTCCATACTTTGATGGCAAGGACGTGATATGCAGCAGAATGCCGCTGCTTCGTTCCATACGAATCCCTCTTTTACCGCGTGATTTGCCGGACACTCTGCCGGCTGAGCAGCGTGAAGGGCACAGTCAGATGCTGCGCCGTTTCCCCCTGCATGCAGGCGAGCAACAGCTCAAACGCCTGCTTTGTCAGTCCCTCGACCGACTGTGATATCGTGGAGAGCTTCGGCACATAAAAATCTCCGATTCTCAGTCCGTCATAGCCGATGACGGAAATATCCTCCGGCACGCGCCGGCCCTCGTCCAGAAGCGCGCGGATAGCGCCGATGGCAATCACGTCTGCCATCGCGAACACCGCCGTCAGCCCGGGCGCGCGCAAAAGCGCCTGTTTCATGCCCTCGTAGCCGAATTCATACGAATACCGGCCGGTATAATACATCGTTTCATCGTCAAATGTCAAGCCATTTCTTTGAAATGCCTCCCGGCAGCCCTCATAGCGCAAGGCGCTGGTGTCTGAAATGCTGCGGTCGCCGCCGAGCACCGCGATGTTCCGGTGCCCGCTTTTGATCAGATACTCCACCGCGCAGGCCGCGCCCTTGCGGTCGTCGGTCGAGACGCTGGAAAGATTGGAAAAGCCGAGCTCGCGCGCGTCATTGGTCACAACGACGCTCGGCACCTGAATCTTTGCAAAGTCCGCGCGGAAGTTCTGGTTGTTGCCCCCCAGAAACAGCACGCCGCTCGGCTTTCGCTCGCGGCACAGCTGCAGCGCCCGCAAAACCTCGTTGTCGTCTTCATCGATGAAGTTTGCAATGACCGGGTGCTCCGTTCCGGCGAACAGCGACTGCAGCCGCTCCACCATCGCCGCAAACATCTCATTGGATGTGCCCTTGATCATAATCAGCACCGTGTTGCTGCGCTGCTGTTTGAGAAGCTGCGCGCTGGTGTTTCGCTCAAAGCCGTGCTGCTCCACAAGAGCCAGAATTCTGGCCCTTGCCTGCTCTGAGACATTCGGCTGGTTGTTCAGCACGCGCGAAACGGTCCCCAGAGAATACCCGCTGAGCTTCGCCAGATCTTTGATTGTCAAACCGTCCGCCTCCTTGATGCAGCCTTATCCCTTGACTGCGCCGGCTGCCACGCCCTTGATGATGTGCTTCTGGCATGTCAGATAGAACACAATAACCGGAATGATCGAC
>CAKUCT010000099.1 GCA_934643765.1 uncultured Oscillospiraceae bacterium | reverse complement strand
ACATCGCAGATAATGCTCACGCACTTGTCAACGCCCAGCGTACCGGAATCCAGGCACAGATCGTAGTTCTCCGCTTCGCCCCAGTTGCAGTTGGTGTAGTGCTTGTAGTAGATCTTACGCTTGCTGTCCTTTTCCTGCAGGCGCTTCTGCGGCGTCTGCTTCGTCTCGCCGTAGAGTCTGACAATACGCTCGGCTCTGTGCTCCATATCCGAATGGATGAAGATATGCAGCGTATCCGGGCGATCCTTCAGAATGAAGTCCGCGCACCGGCCGACAATCACGCACGGCCCCTTCGCGGCCAGATCCCGGATGACATTCGTCTGGCAAACATAGAGCTTGTCGGAAACAGACATCGTATCGATCAGCCCCATCGGGTGCGCCGAGACGGCAATGTTGAACAGGAAGCTGCTGGTCACAGAAGCGTACTCGCCGATCTCCTCAATGAACTCATGCGAAAAGCCGCTTTCCTTTGCGACCTGATCGACCAGCTCTTTATCATAATAGGGGATCCCAAGCTTTTCCGCGACTGCCTTGCCAATGCTTCTACCGCCGCTGCCGAACTGACGGCTGATGGTGATCACTTTGTTTGTCATAAATGATTCCCCCTTACTTTTGATGCCCCCATTATACACCAACGCACGGAAAATCACAACGAAAAACTTTAAACGAATTTTTTCTTTACAGATATTGCTCCATCTGTCGGCACAGCTGCCGCTCGGCGTCAATGAGCTCTCCGGCAATCTTCCGCGCCTGCTCGTCGGCCTGCGCGTAGCGGTTCCGGTAGCGCAGCAGGGATTTGATTCCCATGTTGCACCCGTCCGTCATCAGGTCGGCAATCGTCGCGTCCTCCGGCATCATGGCAAGCTTGGCGCTGCTCTTGAGCCAGGCCATGCTCCGCGCCATTGCGTTTGCCGGCTTTGCGGCAAGATCTTCCTCCCGCAAAAGAGACGTTGTCCGCTTTTCCAGCGCCTGATGCGCCTTCCGGCAGGTAAGCAGCGCGTTTTGCATCTGCGCGTCCTTGGCCTGCCCGGCCACATCGTCAATCGCCCGCACGGCCATATCGATGCCCGCGCTGCATTCGCGCAGCAGCTGTTGTGTATCGTGGTTCATAGGCTTGTCCCCCTCCATCATGATTCTATGCGTTATGATTCTACAGCAGATAGGATGTGCAAATGCGGAAAAACTATGATATACTGTCCCCAGAAACTCTCTTGTCAAAGGAGCTGATACCTATGATTTTTGAGCGAACCGTCGCCGAAATTGCGGGCGACTACGCAGTTCTGGTCTCTGAAAGCGGCACGCGCACGGAAGTTGCGCTGGCGCTGCTGCCGGACGGCATCCGCGAAGGCACCGTCCTGATCTGTGAAAACTTTGAATACCGGATCAAAACGCTTTGACTTGCGCACATCCGGCTGGAAGAGGTAATACCATGTATGATGTCATCATCATCGGCGCAGGCGTCGTCGGCGCAGCCTGCGCTTACGAGCTTTCCAAATATGATCTGAATCTCTGCGTTCTGGAGGCCAACAACGACGTTGCAAACGGCACCTCCAAGGCAAATTCCGCCATCGTCCACGCAGGCTATGACCCGCACCCCGGCACGCGCATGGCCCGGCTCAACGTCGAAGGAAACCGTCTCATGGAGCCGCTCTGCCGCAAGCTGGACGTGCCCTTCCGGCGCGTGGGAAGCCACGTGCTGGCCTTCTCAGAGCAAGAGCTCTCTACGCTCCGCGCGCTTTTTGCGCGCGGGGAAGAAAACGGCGTGCCAGGCCTTCGCCTTCTGACGGGCGCGGAGGCCCGCGCAATGGAGCCGAATCTATCCGCCGCGGTCTGCGGCTCGCTTTACGCGCCATCGGCCGGAATCGTCTCTCCCTGGGAGCTGACGCTCGCTTTGATGGAGACCGCCATCCGCAACGGCGCGCAGCTGCAGCTGTGCACGCCTGTCACCGCCATATCCAAAACAGATTCCGGGGCCATCCGCCTCCAGACGCCAAACGGCCCGTATGAAACGCGCTTCGTCCTTGCCGCCTGCGGCGCGCACTGCGCTGCGATTGCCCGCATGGCGGGCGACCGGATGGACATCCAGCCGAACCGCGGCGAGTATTATCTGCTCGATAAATCCGAAGGCACTCGCGTCCATTCCGTCATCTTCCAGTGTCCCAATGAAAACGGCAAGGGCGTCCTCGTCGCCCCGACGGTGCACGGCAATCTGATCGTCGGCCCGAACGCCGCGCCCGTTCAGGATCCGGACGACACCCGGAACACCGCCGAGGCGCTTTCCTTCGTGCGGCAGATGGCCCTCAAATCCGTGCCGTCTGTGAACTTCCGCGAGAATATCCGCAATTTTGCCGGTGTGCGCGCCAACCACGCGGGCGATGACTTCATGCTCATGGAGTCTGCCGCGCTGCCGTGCCTTTACCATCTGGCCGGTATCAAGAGCCCCGGGCTCTCCTCCGCCCCAGCCATCGCGCGGGAAGCCGTATCCTGGCTCTCTTCAAAGCTTCCTCTGCGCGAAAAGGCATCCTATGTCGATTCCCGCCGCCATATCCGCTTCCATGAACTCTCCATGGACGAGCGCAACGCCCTGATCCGGGAAAACCCGCTCTATGGCCGCGTCATCTGCCGCTGTGAAACCGTCACGGAGGGTGAAATCGTGGACGCCATCCACAGCCCCATTCCTGCGACCACCATCAACGCCGTCAAGCGGCGCACCGGCGCCGGAATGGGCCGTTGCCAGAGCGGCTTCTGCGGCCCGCGCGTGCAGGAAATTCTCGCCCGCGAGCTCGGCTGCGCGATGGAAGACGTCCTGCTCGACGCCCCCGGCAGCTATATCCTCACCGGCGAAACGAAAGGAGGCGGCGCGCAATGAAGCACACCCAGCTTGCCATCATCGGCGGCGGCCCGGCGGGCCTTGCCGCAGCCTGCGCGGCCTATGACGCGGGTCTGCGCGATATCGTCATTCTCGAGCGCGACCGCGAGCCCGGCGGCATTCTCAACCAGTGCATCCACAACGGTTTCGGCCTGCACACCTTTCACGAAGAGCTGACCGGCCCGGAATATGCCGCGCGCTTCATAGACCTGCTGCAAAAGACCTCTGTTCAGGTATATCTCGACACCATGGTCCTGGACCTTTCGCCCGCGCGTGTCATCACCGCCGTCAACACAAAAGACGGCTGCTTTTCCATCCAGGCTGACGCTGTCATTCTCGCCATGGGCTGCCGCGAGCGCACGCGAGGCGCGATCTCCATCCCCGGCACCCGCTGCTCCGGCATTCTGACCGCCGGCGCGGCACAGCGCTATGTGAACATAGAAGGCCACATGGTCGGAAAACGCATCGTCATTCTCGGCTCCGGCGATATTGGCCTCATCATGGCCCGGCGCATGACGCTTGAGGGCGCGAAGGTGCTCGCCTGTGTGGAACTGATGCCGTACTCCTCGGGCCTGACGCGGAACATTGTCCAGTGCCTGCAGGACTTTGACATTCCCCTCCTACTCAGCCACACCGTCACCGACATTCAGGGCCGCGAGCGCCTGGAGCGCGTCGTTGTCTCCGCGGTAGACGCCGCGCGCAATCCCATCGCCGGTACCGAGCAGATCTTTGACTGCGATACGCTGCTTTTATCCGTCGGCCTGATTCCGGAAAATGAGCTGACGCGCAAGGCAGGCATTACCATCGACCCGCGCACGAATGGCCCCACCGTCTTTGAATCCATGGAAACCTCGCTCCCCGGCGTCTTTGCCTGCGGCAATGTCGTGCAGGTGCATGATCTGGTCGACTTTGTCTCCAAAGAAGCCGAAAAAGCCGGCCGCTGCGCCGCGGCCTACGTCCTGCAGGGAAGACGCCAGGCCGGGCCAACGCTTGAGACCCTCTGCGGCGATTTTGTCAGCTACACCGTCCCGCAGCATATCCGCCTGGACAGCGTCCAGGATTCGGTGGAGGTTTCCTTCCGCGTGCGCCGCAGCTTCCAAAAAAGCCGCGTGCTTGTTACAGACAGCACCGGCGCCGTGATCGCCCGCTTCTCCCGGCGCTTCATGGCTCCCGGCGAGATGGAACACATCACGCTTCCAAAAATACTTCTGGAGAAAGCGCATGGCGCGCTGCGCGTCTCATGCGAGGAGGTGGCAGAATGAAAGAGCTTACTTGCATCGTCTGTCCCAACGGCTGCCGCCTGACGGTCGATGAAGAAAACGACTTCCAGGTCACCGGCAACAAATGCGAAAAGGGCGCCGAATACGGAAAAACTGAATGCCAGCGCCCGGTCCGTGTCGTGACCTCCACCGTCCGCATCACCGGCGCCGCCGGCCGCCGCCTTCCGGTCAAGACCAGCGCCGCCGTCGACAAGGACAAGATGTTCTCTGTCATGCAGCTTTTAAGCGCCGTCACCGTCGCCGCGCCCATCCGCCTTGGCGATGTCATTGTTCCGGACATTCTTGGCACCGGCGTCAGCATCGTCGCCTGCAAAACCATGAACCGCTTGTAAGGAAAGGAGTCATTCCCTATGCCCCGTTATCTTCTCGCGCTCGACCAGGGTACCACCAGCAGCCGCGCAATTTTGTTTGACGAGGATCAGAACATCGTCTCCGTTGCGCAGAAGGAATTCACCCAGTATTATCCCCAATCCGGCTGGGTGGAGCATAACCCCATGGAGATCTACTCCAGCATCTACGGCGTGATGATGGAGGTCATCACCCAGTCCGGCATCGATGTGCGCGACATTGCCGCCATCGGCATCACGAACCAGCGCGAAACGACCATCGTCTGGGATAAAGCCACCGGCCGCCCGATTCACAACGCCATCGTCTGGCAGTGCCGCCGGACGGCCTCGATCTGCGACGAGCTTGCAAAGCGCGGCCTGACTGATTACATCAAAAAAACCACCGGTCTTGTCCTCGACGCCTATTTTTCCGGCACAAAAATCAAGTGGCTTCTGGACCATGTCGAAGGCGCGCGGGAAAAGGCGGAACGCGGCGAGCTTCTGTTCGGCACGGTCGACACCTGGCTCATCTGGAAGCTGACCGAGGGCCGGGTACATATCACCGACTACACCAACGCTTCGCGCACCATGCTCTATGATATCCACAACCTCCGCTGGGACGAGCGGCTGCTGCGCGAGCTGGACATCCCCGCGTCCATGCTGCCGCAGGTGCGCAATTCTTCCGAGGTCTACGGCACCTGCAATATCCAGGGCGTCGAGGTGCCCATCGCCGGTATCGCCGGCGACCAGCAGGCGGCCCTCTTCGGCCAGTGCTGCTTTACCCCGGGCGACGCCAAAAACACCTACGGCACCGGCTGCTTCCTGCTGATGAACACCGGCGAGACCGCCATTGAGAGCCAGCACGGCCTTGTCACGACGATCGCCATCGGTCTGGACGGCAAGGTGCAGTACGCGCTCGAAGGCTCCATCTTTGTCGGCGGCGCCGTGATTCAGTGGCTGCGCGACGAACTGCACTTCATCCGCGAGGCGCGCGACGCGGAGTATTTCGCGTCCAAGGTTCCAGACACGGGCGGGGTCTATCTCGTCCCGGCCTTCACCGGTCTCGGCGCGCCGCACTGGGACATGTACGCGCGCGGCGCGCTCATCGGCATCACGCGCGGCACGAAGCCCGAACACATCATCCGCGCCGCGCAGGAATCCATCGCCTACCAGTCGTATGATCTGGTCGACGCGATGGAAAAAGACGCCGGCATCACGCTCTCGCAGCTGCGGGTCGACGGCGGAGCCAGCCGCGACCGTTTTCTGATGCAGTTCCAGGCGGATATTCTCGGCAAGCAGGTCCGCAGGCCCATGATCCGCGAGACGACCGCCCTCGGCGCCGCGTATCTTGCCGGGCTCGCCGTCGGCGTCTGGAAGAGCCAGGATGAGCTCTGCAGGCTCTGGCACTGTGACCTGACCTTCCAGCCGCAGATGGATGCTTCGCGCCGCACCGCGCTTCTGCGCGGCTGGCACAAGGCCGTGGGGCGGAGCCTCGACTGGGAAGAACACACATAAAGCCTGTCGAAAAAGCGAGAGCTTCTTCGACAAAGGATTTGCACTTCGCCACGCGCATAATTTCTGCGCTTTGCGCAGAAATTCCACACTCGCGAAGTGAGAAGTATTTTTTCCGCCGTACATGCCGCCGGAAAAAATAAATTCAAATTTATTTCGCCCTGCGGGGCGAAACTCTAACGAGGTTTTTGGCCGTCTTACAGAGTTTTGTGTCCGTAGGCGCAAAATAACAGTAACATTCCCGGCGCGGTACAACCGCGCCGGGAATTTGATTTAGGGTGTATTCTTCCAACTGGCGATGTAACCGGCGGCGAGGAATTTTCGCGCTGAGCAAGACATTTTTTCGCAGGAATACTGACGTATTTCAAGGAAAAATAACGCGGCGCAGCGCAAAAAGGTCCGCTGTCCGGGTGCGTTGGGTGTTGGAAGAATACACCCTAGTTGTGCCGCTCCGCTTCCACGTCGATGGCCAGCACCACGCAAAGCGCCGTGAACGCTTCCGCCGGGTCCGCAACCTCCAGCCGGTACCGGTCGTGGAGCGCGGGCCACGCCTTTTCAATGTATGCCACGCGCCTGCTGCCCTGCAGGATTTCAAACTCCATGCTCATAAAGCTGCCCTGTACGTCCCAGCCCAGGCTGTCGATAGAGTAGCGCTGGGAAAACAGGGAAAAATGCCGGTCGAGCTGCACGCTGCCTTCTGCCTGCGCAATCTCATACGAGCACGGTATCGAAAACGGAATGTGCTGCACATGGCCAACTTCTGCGCCCTGCGCGTCGCAGATGAGAAGCTTCCGTCCAAAATTAAAAAGCTCCCGCTCCACCTGATACACGACATTCCCATCCTCGTCCCAGATATCAAAATGATCGAACGAGAAAATTTCCTCCTGCAGATACAGTGTCATCGCACGCTCCCCCACTGTCCGGCAAAGACCTGCGCAATCGGAGAATCCGACGAAATCACAAGCGTCTTGCTCCCGCTCGTCAGGGCGTTTCTTGCCATATCGAGCGCGCGCATGAACTCATAGAAGTCCGCCTCCTCCTGCGTGTCATAGGCCTGCGACAAAATCCGCATATACTCCGCCTCGCCCTCGGCCTTGATCCGCTCGGCCTGCGACTTTGCTTCCGAGACCGTAATCTCCACGGCCTTGTCCGCCTCGCTGCGGATCTGCTTGGCCTGGGCGTCGCCCTCTGCGGCATAGGACGCGGC
>CAKUCT010000098.1 GCA_934643765.1 uncultured Oscillospiraceae bacterium | reverse complement strand
GATGGCGTCCTGCATCGAGTGCACTTCCTCCAGCCCCAGGCAGTATTCCAGCAGCTGCGCGACGACCTCGCTGTCGGTCTGCGACGTAAAGCGCACGCCCTGCTCCTCCAGAAATTCGCGGATTTCCAGATAGTTCTCAATAATGCCGTTGTGAACCAGCGCAACCTTCCCGTTCTGGGAAAGATGCGGATGGGAGTTGATATCGTTCGGTTCGCCGTGGGTTGCCCAGCGGGTGTGGCCGATGCCGACCGTGCCGCGCATGAGCGCGCCGTTTGCGGTCTTCTCTTCCAGATTGGACAGCCGCCCCTTGCATTTTGCGACGTCCAGCTTCCCATCCGACGCCACGCAGATTCCCGCGGAATCATAGCCCCGGTACTCCAGCCGCTCCAGACCCTCCAGAAGAATCGGCGCCGCCTGCTCTTTCCCGATATATCCAACAATACCACACATAAAGAAGTTCCTCCTGAGAAAAAGTTCAGGACAAACTCGCAGATATTCGCCTGCTTCCTGTTCGCAGCCCCTCTGTTTTGCGGTTACCCGCATATTTCTGACTGCGTCACGCGCACAGGGCAGCACGGAAACGCATCCGCCGAATTTTCGATCACGTTTCCCCTCGTTATCCTGCCGGAGCCCGGCAGGCACTGGCGCTTATGATGGCGTTTGCCATAGCCTCCTTTCTATTCTGCGATACCCACGGCTTTCGCCGTGGGTATCCCCATTATAGTATAAAGTTTCAGAAATTGCTACCTGTTTTTTCTCCGGCGGAAACGGACGCCTTTGCGTGCGCCGAGATTGTATACTCTGTCACGTTCAGAACCGTCTCGCCGTCAATCTGCAAGGGCGTCGGCCGGTCGAAGGCCACATGAATCTGCTCGCCGGTCAGCACCTGCACCATCGCGCGGTGCTTGATATGCTCGCCCTTGAAAATGGACGGGAATACTGCGAGCGTGCGGAGCTTTCCGAAGCCGTGGAAAATCATCACGGAGACCAGCGCCTTTTCTGACAGGCGGTTCTGCGCAGGCGCCGGCATCATGCCGCCGCCATAAAACCGGCCAAACATCGTCGGCGCCAGCCAGACGTGCTTAAAATCATACGTCTTCCCATCGACTGCGACGGTGGCGCCTGTCGGATGGTAGTGGAATAGCAGGCCGGAAATGGCAATTTTCGTGTAGTTGATCTTGGTTTCTCCGGCCTCGCGCCGGCGGTCACCCTCTTCGCAGCAATAGCCGTCAATGCCATAGCCGATGCCGTTGAGAAACAGCCGCGTCTGCCCGTTCACGCTTACGCTCGGGAGCGTCTGCAGGTACCGGTCAATGCGGACCGGCCCATCTTGCGCCTGCGCGCCAATGTCACGCAGGAAATCGTTGCCGGTGCCGGTGGCGTAATAATAGACCTCGCGGCCCGCCAGGCGTCCCTGCGCGTCGTTGATGAAATGATTGAGCGTTCCGTCACCGCCGCAGACCACAACGGCCGCCTCCGGGCCGATGGCGTCCAGGAAGGAAGCGACCTCCGTCTCCAGCAGATTGTGAAATTCCAGCTTCTTTTCCGGCAGCTTTTCCTTGAGCTTCATCGCGCTGGCCGTTCCGGTTCCAGACGCGGCCAGCGGGTTATATAACACATACAGCGTATCCATGGCGTCTCCTTTTTCTCTTTATGCCTTCTTTTCCGTTTTGTTCTTCCGGCGGGCCTTTGCCTGCTCCATTGCCTGGCGCAGACCGTCAAGCACCTCATTGTTGCGCGTGAGCGTCAGGTGCGGAAAGCTGTAAATGGTACGGCGCTGCTGCGCGTTCAGACGCTGGTGCAGCTTTGCGTAGAACTTCTCGCGCTCGGCTTCTGTCGCCGCGCGGATTCTCTCGCGTTCCGCCTCCGCCGCATTCTGGAACTTCGTGCGCCCTTCTTCCGCGCCCTCCTGGAATTTCTCCCGGCCTTCCTCCGCGCTCAGGCGGAGCTTTTCAGCAAGCTCTTTTCGCTTCTGCTGCAGCAATACCGCATATTCGGCGAACACCGCGTGCGTACCGAGAAGGCCCTTCACCGTTACGACAAAATCCGACACGAACGCCACAAATAAAATCGCGCAGGCCCAATCCAGCGCGCGATCAGACATCCGGTCCGTCAGGCTTTTGACCCAAGGGTGCAGGAATTTGATGAGCACCACGGAGAACGCCCCGAACACAACCGCGCCGATGAGGCACACGCGGCCGCCGATGTTGAACTTCCGCTTGGAATAATCCCACCATCTGGCGTGAAACAGCTTCTCCATCAGCCAGGACGTCAGATATTCCAGCGAGCACGTCACGACCGCGCCCGCAAAAAACAACACCACCGGATTTTGAATCCGCCCCAGCACCAGCAGCACCAGCACCGCGCCCGTTCCGTAGATCGGACAGTAGGGACCGTTGAGAAAGCCGCGGTTGATGAGCTTGCGGTGGCCGATGGAGCAGATCGTGCTCTCATAGATCCAGCCGATCACACTGTAGATCATCAGCCACAAGAACCACGTTTCTATTGTTTTCATACCTCAATCCTCTTTCAGTCGTCCTTGAGCTCTTCGTAGTCCTCGTCCAGGCAGTCCGGCTGCTGATTTCTGACGATTTTCACGCAGAACCACGCCACGCACATATTGAGAACGCCGTCAAGCAGCAGCGAAATACCCATCAGAACCATCAGCACGCGCGCCGCCTCCGAGGGTCTTACCACCAGCAGAAGACCAATGACGCACGTCAGCACCGCAAGCGCCAGCACCAGCCACCATCTCTCAATGCCAAAGCGCTTGGCGTCGAGCGCAATCTGAATTTTGAACAGGCCGTCTGCCAGCACGGGAATGCCGAACACAATGCAAAGAAAGCTCATCGCGCCGTTCGGCCGCGCCAGCGTCACAATGCCGAGCGCAATCAGCAAAATGCCGAACGCCAGATCATACTGAAACGCCAGGCGGAACAGATCTCTTGAAAAATAGCCGACCAGCTTGATGATGCCAAAGACAATCATGCCGATGCCAAGCAGCCGCCCGAGCCACACAACCGATGTAGCAGGCGAGGCAATGAGCACAATGCCCAGAATACAAAATAGAATTGAAATCACAAAATATCCGATTTTTGCGGTTTTCATCGGAACAACAGACCGCATACAAAACGCCCCTTTCGCGCACGTGCGCCTTCTTCTTCATTTCAGCCTTCAGTATACTTTCCGACTGCGTTTTGCGCTATGGACAGAAAAAAGCGGATGTCCGAAAGACAGACATCCGCTCGATTTTTGTCTGAAACTTGGACACTCAGGCCCGTGTGCCCAAAGCCGCGCCATCCTCCTGGCAGCGCGCAAGAATCATCTCCGGCACGCCGCGGCAGAGCTCAATGACCCGATTCATCTGCTCTCCGGCTTCTTCCTTCATGCCGCCAAGCATCCAGTCCACACTCAGCCCGAAGAGCTGGCACTTGATGAACCGGTGCAGAACCTTTCGGTCCTCGTCTGCGATGCAGGCATCCGGATAGGCCGTTTTGAGATACTGCACGGTCATGTATTCGCAGAGCTTCATCATGCTGGCCTCAAAGCTGTCGCGGCTGAGCGAATTATAGACGTGCATGATGGCGCGCTTGTTCTTCTGCGCGTAGGCGATGGCCGCACTGAAGCTCTCCTCCAGAGACGCAGCCGACGGGTCGCGCGCAATCAACTCATCCGTCCGCTCGACAATAATCTCCCCGAGCAGCGCCGGAATGTCCTGAAAGTGATAGTAAAAGGAATTGCGGTTGATGCCGCAGTCCTCCACGATATCGCGCACCGAAATCTTATTGAGCGGCTTCTCATCGAGAAGCTTCAGAAACGATGCCTTGATCGCCTGCTTTGTAAAGTTTGCCATGATTTCTCCTTCGTTCGCCCCGGCGGCGCGCCGGGTGTGGTCGGGAGACGCAAAAGGGCGCCGCACGCCTTTTGCATCATCAAAGTTATATTTTTTCCGCCAGTGCTCCAGCTTCTGCTGGACAATCGGCAAAAGCCGTGCCAGCAGCAGATCGTCCATCCAGAACACCAGGTTTCCGCCCGCGAGCAGACTCACAAGCAGCGCCGCGTTCATCGCGGAAAACTCCTGCCGCAGCGCGTCCATCTGCAGCACAAAAAGCAGCACAGCATACACGCCGGCGGCGCTGAGGTTAAAGAGCAGCGCCTTTCCAAACACCCTTGGCAGCCGCTTTTTCGCATCGAACCAGGGCTTTACAATCGGATAATACCCCAGCGCGACAAAGATCGCCGCCGCTTCCTTGTCCGGCGCGAGCAGCACACTCAAAATCGCAATCGCCCCGTACAACACCCAGCTGAGTTTTTTGCCGCAGACCAACATCACCGGCAGCAGCACGAAGCTTGCCAGCACCGGGCAGCAGTAGGTCGCCATCGGGATGAGCGTCCCAAGCGACATGATGACCACTGCCAGCGCGCACAAACAGCCGCACAGGGCCATATCCCGGCTCTTGCGCGCCATCAGAACTGCTTCTCGCGCAGCAGATCATACTTGATCTGCCACAGCTTCTGCGACAAATCGACATAATAGGTGTGCGGATTGTCAAAGCGCTTGACCTCGTCCCAGAGCGTATCGATCTGCGCCTTGCAGTAGCGCTGGATTTCCTCCAGCGACGGAAGCTCATAGACAAGCTCGCCCTGCTTGAAAACGGGCACCATCAGCTCCTTGGCCGTAAAATTGTAGACATTCTTGCGCTTCCAGGTCGCTTCCGGGTCGAAGATTTCCAGGTTCTTCGTATCGTTCACCGTCTCATCATGCACACACAGATAGTCTGCAATGGCCTTGCCGGTGTCGTTTCCGAAGAAGCGGTAGAGCTTTTTGAAGTGCGGGTTCGTAATCTTTCCCACGTTCTCGCTGACCTTGATCTTAGGAATCACATTGCCGTCGTCGTCCTCAATGGCCGCGAGCTTATACACGCCGCCGAACACCGGCTCGGAGCGCGCGGTAATCAGCCGCTCACCGACGCCGAACTGGTCAATCTGCGCGCCCTGGTTGAGAAGATCGCGGATCAGATACTCGTCGAGCGCATTGGAGCAGGAAATTTTGCAGCTGCTCCAGCCAGCTTCATCGAGCATCTGCCGGGCCTTCTTGGTTAGATAGGTCATATCACCGGAGTCCAGGCGAATGCCGCATTTGGTAAGTCCGCGGGGCCGCAATACCTCGTTGAACGCGCGGATGGCGTCCGGAATGCCGCTTTTGAGTGTGTTGAACGTATCGACCAGAAGCGTCGGGTTATCGGGGTAAATTTCGCAGTAGGTCTTGAATGCCTCATACTGGCTCGGGAACATCTGCACCCAGGAATGAGCCATCGTTCCGCCGGCCGGCACGCCGTAGAGCTGATCTGTCAGCGTGCAGGCTGTGCCCGCACAGCCGCCGATGAAGGCCGCGCGCGCACCCAGAATCGCCGCATCGCTTCCCTGCGCGCGCCGGGAACCAAACTCCAGAACGGTTCTTCCCTTGGCCGCGCGGCAGACACGGTTCGCCTTCGTCGCAATCAGGCTCTGATGGTTGAGCGTCAGCAGCAGGAAAGTCTCCACCAGCTGCGCCTCAATGGCAGGCGCGCGCACGGTGAGAATCGGCTCTTTCGGGAAGATCGGCGTTCCCTCCGGAACGGCCCAGATGTCGCCCGTGAAGCGGAAATTTTTCAGATATGCCAGAAAATCCTCGCCGAACATGCCGCGCGTGCGAAGATACGCGATATCGTCCTCTCCGAAGTGCAGATTCTGAATATACTCCACCGCCTGCTCCAGACCTGCCGCAATGGCAAAGCCGCCCTCATCCGGTACCTTGCGGAAAAACAGATCGAAGTAGGTGATCTTATCCTGCATGCCGCTCTTGAAATAGCCGTTGGCCATCGTCAGCTCGTAGAAATCGCAGAGCATGGTCAGATTGATGTTGGGGTTTGTCTGCATGACATTTGTTCCTTTCTGAACGTGATCCCGCCAATTTTCCCCGGCGGGCAGTTGTGGTAATGATACCACATTATTTCGCCTGCGCCAACTCTTTGGCGCGGACAAATTTACTTTTTTCCTCTTCTTCGAGATGATATTTTTCTTTCAGCTGCGCCGCAAAGCCAAGAAGCTCTGCCTGCTCGCCCTCGGTCAGCTCCAGCTCCAACTCGCACATCTCGCGCTTTTTGCCGCTGCCGGTCAGATGGCCGATGTCGCCGCAGATCGCGCAGCTTGTCCCGCCCGGCAGCCGGAGCGTCTGCGTGATGCGCGTGAACTGCGCGCCGCAGACCGAGATCCAGCCCTCTTTGGCAATTTCCTTCAGCTCCTGCGGCGCGCCGGCGGCGACCAGCTTCTTAACCGCATCGTCCAGATACTGCTCGCGGCACTCCCATTCGCCGCGCGCGTAGCCCTGCGCGGGCGTCTTCATGGTCACGACGCTTTCTTCATTTTCCTGCCGCAGCCGCAGCATCCACTTGCGCGCGCTGAGCGCGCCGCTTTCTGTATCATAATAGGTTGTCTGCATTTTGACATACTGATACGGCCCCTGCATCTTCCCCGTCACAAGCGGGTCGCAGAGGATGCAGTCGAGCAGCTGCAGATCATGGATGCGGAATTTGATTTCGAACTCTGTTGCCATATTGATGCCTCCGGCTTTTTTCTTGATTGTATTGTACGCCGTTTTCCGCCCGGGTGCAAGCGTATTTCTTCCTTGACTCCATTTCCCGCGTTATT
The DNA here is from genome assembly GCA_934643765.1 of uncultured Oscillospiraceae bacterium. Classification (GTDB taxonomy): domain Bacteria; phylum Bacillota; class Clostridia; order Oscillospirales; family Oscillospiraceae; genus CAG-170. The sequence continues at coordinate 538 of CAKUCT010000098.1, read as the reverse complement.
TCCCGACAGGCTTTTCGCCTGCCCGCTGATAAAGTGTTAGGAAGAACAAAAGCGGAGATGGAACATATGAAAAAACGTACCGATCTGAAAGCGCCCCTTCTGCGCCGCGTCGGCACCGCGCTGAACGCGCGCCCGCTGCTGCGTCTGGGGCTGTATGCGCTGGCCGCGGCCGCGGCAGGCTTTCTGCTTGCCGCAATGACGCTGTTCTCCGGGCCCGTTCCGGTTGCAGTCGCGCTGGCCGCCGCGCTGCCGTTTTCTCTGGCCGCTGTCTCCGCCTACGCCGGCGCCGCGGTGGGCTATGTATACTTCTGGGGCACAGCGGGCGCGGCGGAACCGGTGGCCGCAGGCTTTTTGATTCTGGCCGCGTCGTGTCTGTTCCATGATCTGCTGGTCGCCTCGCGCAAATGGTTCATGCCGCTCTGCGCCGCAGGAATCTACGCCATGACGGGGCTGATCTTTCTGCTCAGCGCCCCCGTCCGACTGCAGGCCGCCGCGCTCTATGGCGCGCGGATCGCACTTTTGTGTGCGTGCAGCTATC